>QZJS01000053.1 GCA_003597945.1 Desulfobacteraceae bacterium
AGTTTGGCGTTGCGCTTGTCCACCATGGACGCCCGCACATCAATGGCCTCGCTGGAATGCCCGTCCGGCCGGTGCTCGTTTCCGGAAACCATGACAAGGGTGCGGCCGTTGCAGGGCAGGGCCCGGGGCGAAACCCCGTCCGATGCAAGAGCGTATCGCTTATAGGATGCGGGATCGTCTAAATCCGCGTCGGTGACGATATACCGGTTAATCGCCGCAGGTATTAACAATGTTGAAGCCGTTACAAAAACGGAATCATTGAGATACTGGTCGGTCAGGATGACCACCGGCGTCTGGTATTTATCGGCCAGTTCAAATGCCCTTTGGGTAATCTCAAAGGCATCTTCGACCGTGGCCGGCGCAAACACAAACCGGGGGAACTCATCAGGGGCGGCCCGGATCACAAATAAAAGATCTCCCTGGCCGGTTCGGGTGGCCATGCCCGTGGCCGGTCCCGGTCGCTGGGCGTTGATGACCACGATGGGGGTTTCGGTGATGCCCGCAAGCCCGAGCGCTTCGGTCATGAGACTAAATCCGCCGCCGGAAGTGGCGGTTATGGAACGCGCACCGGCAAATGAGGCCCCGATGATCATATTGATGGCGGCAATTTCATCTTCGGCCTGTTCCACCACCAGATTCAGGTCTCTGGTAAATTCGGACAGATGCTGAATAATCCCCGTGGCCGGCGACATGGGGTAAAACGCGGCAAACCGGCAGTCCGCCGCAACCGAACCCAGGGCAAAGGCTTTTGCGCCGGTTAAGAGTTTGCCTTCGGGTTTTGTCGGAAATATCTCGGGAATTTTCCATTTAAAAGCGATATCAGCCGCGGCCTTAAAACCGAGATCAGCGGCCTTGATGTTGTCGGCCGCGACGGATGGGTCCTTTTTCTCAAACTGTTTTTTCAACACGGCGGTAAGCAGATCAAAGGGCGCGCCCAGCAGCGAAAGGCAGGCCGACGCGGCAACGGTATTGGCCATGATCTTTCCCCCTGCCTGCTTTGCCAAAGCGTTTATGGGCAGACGCACCGCCGATTCGGCCGACGCGGATATCTCCTCATCCATGAGCATCAGACCGTCGGTTACAACCTCATGCCGGTGCAGATCGTATGTTTTTGCATCCATGCATACCAGAAGGTGAACCGGCCGGCGCGGGGCCTGTATCGGCCGGTCGCTGATGCGGATCTGGAAAAAGCTGTGCCCGCCCCGGATGCGCGATTCAAAATCATTGATGGCCATGACGTAAAGGCCGGCCCCGTGACAGACCAGGCCCAGAAGATCTCCGACGGTCTGAATCCCTTGGCCGGCTTCGCCGCCGATGGTGACGGTGACATCAAAAGACATATTTTATTCCTCCTTTGGTCCGGTGGCGACAAAACGCCGGGTCTGTCAGGCTACCCGAATAGATTGTCAAGGGCCATCATAATGATAAAACCGATCATAACGCCGTATGTCGCCTGCCGCGATTTTCCTCTTGAATGGGTTTCGGGAATAATCTCATCACTGATGACAAAAAGCATGGCGCCGGCCGCATAGGCCAGGGCAAAAGGCAGAATCGGCTGAAAGACCGTCACCGCGCCGGCCCCCAACAACCCGCCCACCGGCTCCACCAGACCGGTCAGGGTCGCAATCCCGATGGCCTTCCAACGGGAATACCCCAGGCCGATCAACGGCAGGGCAACAGCCAGTCCTTCGGGCATATTCTGGAGACCGATGCCGATGGCAAGAGTGGTGCCGGCAGCGATATCGCCGGTGCCGAATCCTACGCCCACGGCCAGGCCCTCGGGAAAATTATGTATGGCAATGGCGAAAACAAAAAGCCAGATCCGCTTTATATCGGACGCCGGTCCTTCGGGTCCTTTGAAAAAATGCTCATGGGGGAGCCATTTGTCAACCAGATCGAGTGAAATCGCGCCAAACAGGATTCCGGCCATGACCACGAAAACACCGTATCCGGGCCAGAGCAGATTGCCGGATTCAATACCGGGAACGATCAGAGAAAACGCGGTAGCCGCCAGCATCACGCCGGCGGCGGCGCCGAGCATGATATTGAGCAGATTGCGGGAAACATCCTTGAAAAAAAGAACCGGCAGGGCCCCGATCCCCGTTCCCAGACCGGCCAGAAGACTGGCGATAAACCCGTAGATAAAAATCGTCATGTCTCACCTTTCAGGAAAACGGATACTGGTGTCCGCACAAATAATACTATTTGAAACAGCTTCTAAAAAATAATTATAATGCGCCCGATAAACAGCGGTAAACGGTATCTATTCCCCGAGCCACAGCGGGGTCCCGGGTGATTCGGCCATCAATTTTTCCTGGGCGCCCATCAATGTCTTGAACCCGCCGCTCAGATTCCGGGAATCAAAACCGCTCTGTATTAAAATCCGGTGAGCGATATATCCCCGAAGGCCCACGGCGCAAAAGGGGATGTAGCGCTTTTTCGAATCCAGACCGGAAAGACGGCTCCGAAGCTCATGCAGCGGGATATGCAGGGCGCCGTTGATTTTACCCGATTGTTTCAATTCATCCCTGTTTCTGACATCCAGGAGAACGTCATTTTCCGGATCAAGCAGAGTAAACTCCTCCCAGTTGATATTGCGGACATCGCCCCTGATCAGGTTGGCCGCGGCGAATCCGGCGATATTGACCGGGTCTTTGGCCGAGGAGTACGGCGGCGCATAAGCCAGTTCCAGCTCTTCGAGATGGAAAACCGTCATGGAACCATGAATGGCCGTGGCGATCACGTCGATGCGTTTGTCAACCCCTTCCCTGCCGAAGATCTGGGCGCCCAGGATGCGGCCGTTGTTGGGGGCGAACAGCAGTTTGATAGCCATCATCTCAGCGCCGGGATAGTATGACGCGTGGGACCCCGAATGGGTGTAGCTGACCAGGTACGGAATGTCTCTGGCCTTGAGGATTTTCTCGCTCAGCCCGGTGGATGCCAGGGTCGCGTCAAAAATCTTGACCACCGACGTCCCCAGCGTCCCCTTGAAGGTCGAAGAACGGCCCATGATATTGTCGGCCGCAATTCTCCCCTGTTTGTTGGCCGGACCCGCAAGGGGGGTTGTGGTGCGCCTGCCGGTAAGATAATCGAAAATTTCGGTTGCATCTCCCACCGCATAGATATCCGGGTCCGATGTGCGCATGGACGCGTCCACCCGGATGCCGCCCATGGGGCCGATCTCCAGGCCGGCATCCTTTGCCAGCCGGTTCTCGGGCCGGATGCCCACGCACACAATGGCCAGGTCGCAAACAAGACGACGGCCTTTTTCGGTTTCCACCGCCAGCCTTTTGCCGTCTTGCGCAAAGGATTTAATGCCGTCGGACCGGATGCAGTCCACCCTTTTTTCCTCCAGGTAGCCTTGCACCAGGCCGGCCATTTCATGATCCAGCAAGGGCATGACGTGCTCCAGTCGCTCCACGATGGTGACGCCGACGCCCCGGTGGACCAGATTCTCGGCCATTTCCAGGCCGATGAATCCGCCGCCCACCACCACGGCGGATTCCGGCTTATTCCGGTCCACAAACGCCTTTATCCGGTCCATGTCGGGAATATTGCGGAGATTGAAGATATTTTCCAGCTCAATGCCGGCAAGCGGGGGCTTGACCGGCTCAGCCCCGGGGGCGAGCATCAGTTTATCGTAGGTCTCGGTGTAAGTCTTTCCGGATTCCAGATTTTTCACGGTAACGGTTTTTGCGGATCGGTCAATGGACGCGACCTCGCAAAACACCCGGACATCAATGGCATAACGATTCCGGAAATCATCGGCGGTGGTGACCAGCAGATTCTGCCGTTTTTTGATGATATCGCCGATATAATAGGGCAGTCCGCAATTGGCGAACGAGATGAATTCCCCTCTTTCAAACAAAATGATTTCCGCATGCTCATTAAGGCGTCTTGCACGGGCCGCGGCCGTGGCGCCGCCGGCCACGCCGCCGACAATCAAGAGTTTCACGATGGGTTATCCTTTCGCAATGAATTTACAAACAGAGGTATCGGTCACTGCCATGTTTTCATATTTTCACAAATGATGGTTCCTTAAGAATGATATGGCCAAAATAACAGTTATCGCGTTGAAAAACAAGGCGCCTCTATTCCACTCTTTGTTTTTCCGCCGAGACGGACGTATTTGGTTTAACCCCATCGGGAAAAAACAAATGCGGTGTTGCGCTGAAACCATCTTTTTGAGGGGTTTTTACAAAAAATTTGCCGAAGAGGAGCGCTCTTACTCTTTATCGGCGGTTTCAGACAGGATCAAGCCTTCGCCCGGGAAAACCTCGCGTTCGGATACGGGTGTTTTCCGGGTGGGCGCGGGCCATCGGCCGGGCTGCATGTCCGGGCCTTTTTCGGCTTCAGCAGACGGATATTTGTCTTTGATGGCGGGATGCTTTCGCAGGTCGATGTTTCTGATCTCCACGGAAAACTCAATGGGAATGTTGTTGGGATCAAAGGTATAGATGGAGCAGATAAAGCCGTGGTCAATGACTTCCGAAACCCAGAATCCGGCGGCTTCGATTTTATCCTTTAACTCCCAGAGGTTATCGTAATCCGAAACACCGAAGGATACGTGATCAAAGGAAAACGGACCGGCAACCGGGACCCCGTGATCTTTTAATACGGCTTTTTTTGTGTCCGGCCATTCAAAAAACGCGACCATGTCGGTTTTAGATAATTCAAAAAAATAATGCCGGTACTTGCCGTTTCCGAGGCCGGCCACCAGCCGCATGCCCAGCAGGTCCCGCCAGTAGCGGATGGTGCCGTCCATGTCGCCGGTGGCAAACGCCAGATGATGAACGCCGGTAAATTGTGCCATAATTCAAAAACCCATGACCTTGTCGGCCAGCTGCATGGCGGTGACGATATCGAGCATGTTGGTGGTCTGACCGATTGCTTTTTGGTCCATAAGATCAAAATGGGTCAAACAGGTGCCGCACACCAGAATAACTATGCCTTCTTTTTCAAGGGCCGTCAATTCCGAAAGTACTTCAGAACCGGATACGGTCAGTTTGACGCCGTTGTTTAAAAACACCAGACGCCACAGTTCCCGGCCCAGTTCCCGGCAGGTTTTGATAAAGCTGATCATCAGTTTTTTGCCGAGTTCATCATCTCCGAATCCGATCCGGTCGGTGGTGATCATGACCATGATTTTTTTTTCGGTGCTTTCCGGACATATGGCCGGCCCCGCCTCTTTAGCGGGTTCTGAAGATAGTTTTGCCGGCGATCCGGAACCGGTGCGTCCCGTGATCCGGAAATTTTCGCCATCCCGGTCAATATCTGTTTCATAGGATCGGGATTCAAGAAACCGGGTGACATTCTGCTTTGCCGCGTCATTATCGACGATGATTACGATTTGACCGGGTTTTTCCTTTTCAAGGGCATCGCGTGTCAGCAGGACAGGCGCCGGGCATGCCAGTTTTCGTGCGTCAATTTCCATTATGATTTTTCTCCATTTTTTTTACCGCTTCGCAAAATGATTCGCTGTCGTTTTTTTTGCTACCGTCTGTTTCGTTACCGTCTTGTCATATTAACGGTTTCATAATAAAATATTATATGCTATACATCTATATTTCAAATTCAAAATTTCAATGATATTTTTAGAAACCATTGAAAATATCAATTATTGACGTTGGGGGAGATTGTTTATGGATGTGTGGCATCTGAAAATTTTTAAAGAGGTGGTGGAACGTAAAAGTTTTTCCCATGCGGCCAAAGCGGTTAACCTGACGCAGCCCACGGTGAGCAGCCATATCAAGGAACTGGAAAACCATTTCGGTTGCCGTCTGCTGGATCGTCTCGGCAGGCAGGCCCTGCCGACCCGGGCAGGCGAATTGCTCTATACCCACGCGGCAAAAATACTGGCGCAGTTTGCGGAAACCGAGTCAGTCATGGCCGGATTTTTAGGAAAGATCAGCGGCCAACTGACCATCGGCGGGAGCACCATACCCGGCGGTTACATACTGCCACGAGTCATCGGCCGGTTTCTCAACCGACATCAGAACGTTCATATTTCATTAATTGTCGGCGATACGGAGCAGATTATCGAGGATATTCTCTCGTCTAAACTCGAAATCGGAATCGTGGGCGCCAGAATCGAAACCGGGCGAATCATCCAGACCCGGCTGATCGAAGACGACATGCGACTGATTGTGCCGGAAAACCATAAATGGGCGGGCAAAAAACAAGTCAGCCTGAACATGATGCTCAGGGAACCGTTCATCATAAGGGAAAATGGGTCCGGAACCCGAAAAACCCTCCAACAGCGTCTGACGGAAACCGACGGTGACATCAGTAGGCTCAATATCATTGCCGAAATGGGAAGCACGGCCGCGGTGATCCAGGGCATCAAGAACAACATCGGCATCTCCATTCTCTCACCCATTGCGGTGGCTGAAGAATTGGCCGCCGGCACCCTCAAGGCCCTGACCGTAAACGGCATGCGCTTAAAACGGCATTTTTATCTGACCGTCCACCAGGACCGCGCCGCATCCCCGCTGTGCGCGGCGTTCACCGATTTTCTCAAACAAATGTTTTCAGCGGAAAAACAGGAACGGGCTTTATCATATGACTGAAAAAATAAATCCGGATCATGTCGCCATCGTATTAAACCGACCGCGATATCCGGAAAATATCGGTTCCGCGGCAAGAGCCATCAAAAACATGGGTTTTTCCCGTCTTATGGTGGTGGATCCGGAAAATTACGACATGGGAAAAATTCAACGGCTGGCCACCCACGCGGCCAAAGATGTGGTGGAGGGCATCAAGTTGTTTGCGGATCTGGGAACGGCGCTGTCGTCTTTTCATTATGTGGTTGGCACCACCGCACGGATGGGCGCACAGCGGCAGATGGTGTCGTCGCCGACGGAACTTGCGTCAAAATTGATCGCGGTTGCCGCAGAAAATCAGGTGGCCGTTGTTTTCGGTTCCGAGGATCGGGGGCTAACCAATGACGACATCCGCCTCTGCCATGCCCTGATCAATATCCCCACCGCGGATTTTGCTTCCCTCAACCTGGCCCATGCCGTCATGATCGTGTGTTACGCATTATTTAACGCGAGCCGGCCCGCAACAAAGACCTTTGTTCCCCGCCTGGCCACCCGGCACGAACTCGACGGCATGTACGAGCAGGTCCGGGAGATCCTGGTTCGCATCAATTACATTCTGCCCGAAAACCCGGATTACTGGATGAACAAGATCCGGTTTTACCTCTCCCGGCTCCCCTTGAGGGCCAGGGAAGTCGCCGTGATCCGCGGCATCTGCCGACAGATCGACTGGTACGGTAAAAAATGCTATCAGGACGGCCGGGACGACCGAAACCCTGAATCCGCTTCATAACCTTTCATACCCCATTTACGCCCCGTAATATTGTCGATACCATGCGATAAATCGCCTGATGCCTTCTTCAATGGGCGTTTGCGGCCGGAACCCGACCGCTTCATATAAATCATCGATATCCGCATAGGTCGCCGCCACATCCCCGGGCTGGAGATCAAGAAAAACCTTGTCGGCTTTCCGGTCCAGGGCTTCCTCGATGGTCTCGATAAATTTCAGCAGGCCCACGGGCCGGTTGTTGCCGATATTGTAGATGCGATACGGCGCATAAGAGGTTCCCGGGTCGGGTGCGTCTCCGGACCACCCAGGATCAGGGGCGGGGAGTTGTTTCATGACCCGGGCAACACCTTCCACAATATCGTCGATATAGGTAAAATCCCGCTTCATGTTGCCGTGGTTGAAGACCTGGATGGGTTGCCCGGAAAGAATCGCCTTTGTGAAAAGAAAAAGCGCCATGTCCGGCCTCCCCCATGGTCCGTAAACCGTGAAAAACCGCAAACCCGTGCAGGGAAGACCATAGAGGTGACTGTAAGTGTGTGCCATCAGCTCGTTTGACTTTTTGGTGGCCGCATACAGGGATACCGGATGATCGACATTATGATGTACGGAAAATGGCATGGCGGTGTTGGCCCCGTAAACCGAACTGGATGAGGCGAACACCAGGTGTCTGACGCCATGATGCCGGCAGCATTCCAGGATATTGACGAATCCGGCAAGATTGGCGCTGACATAGGCATGAGGATTGGTCAGGGAATATCTTACCCCGGCCTGGGCCGCCAGGTTGACCGCCACGTCCACGGGTTCGGATGCAAAGATTTTTTCAAGCCCGGAAAGATCACACAGATCCGTCCGGAAAAATGTAAACCCCTTGTAAGGTTCAAGCAGCGCCAGCCGATTCTCCTTCAACCCGACATCATAATAGGCGTTCATATTATCGATGCCGGTGACGCGCACCCCCGCCTCAAGCAGATGCCGGCTCAGATGAAAGCCGATAAAACCGGCCGCGCCGGTCACCAGTGCATGGTTAACATTTAAATCCATTGATCACACCTGCCTTTGATTAATGTATCCAGTAAAAAGGCTTATGTCAGACGCCTTAGGGTTTCCACCACCAGGCGGACCCCGAAACCAGTGCCGCCGGCGGGACAATAAGGTCCTTCTTTCCGGGCATAAGCCGGACCGGCGATATCAATATGCGCCCAACGGGTAGTACCGACAAAATCCGCCAGGAACAGGGCAGCGGTTATGGCGCCTCCCCACCGGTTAGCGGCGGCATTTTTCATATCAGCGAAATCGCTTTTCATCATTTCCTTGTAGTCATCCGGCATGGGCAGGGCCCAGCAGCGTTCGTGGGTGGATTCTCCGGCGGCGACAATGGCTTCGGAAAGCGCGGGATCGGGTGAGAACACGCCGGCGATTTTTTCCCCGAGGGCCACCACGCACGCGCCGGTCAGTGTGGCAAGATCGATCATCAAGTCCGGTTTGTAATTTTTTATGGCATAAGCCATGGCGTCGACGAGAATCAGACGGCCTTCGGCGTCCGTATTGGTGATTTCCACGGTTTTTCCGGAATAGGTTCTGATGATATCTCCGGGTCGGGAAGCATCGCCGGATACCATGTTTTCCACCACCGGAATCACGCCGATGACCCGATATACGACCTTAAGCCGCGCTATGGCAATCAGGATCGCGGCAACCGCGGCCGCGCCGGCCATGTCCATTTTCATGTCCTCCAACCCGGAAGAGGACTTGAGGTTAATGCCGCCGGAATCAAAGGTCACGCCCTTGCCCACCAGGACGACGGTTTTGATATTTTCAGATTTTTTCCCTTTTTTTCGCGCATGATGATCCAGAATCAGCATCCGGGGCCGGCTGCGGCTGCCGGCGCCCACGGCCAGAATGGCGCCCATCCGGTTTTTTCTGAGGGTCTGCTCATCTAAAAGGGTAATATTGATGTTTTCTTTTTCCACGGCTTTGTGAATCGACCGTACGAAACGATCCGGCCGCTTTTCATTGGGCGGCATGCTGACCCACTCCCTGGCCATGACGGTGGAAGAACAGACGGTTTCGATCCGCCCCACCAGGTCGGAGAATGCCTGGCCGTCGGCATTGTTGGTATAAACGGCGATTTCTTTCAACGGCCTGTTTTTCTTGTCCTGTTTGTAGTGATCAAACAGATGATTGGCCAGATATGCCCCTTCCAGCAATGACGTCAGCATTGACGGTAAATTCATGGATATTTTTCCGGCATCCGGGCTGCAAAAAACCATGTCTTCGATATTTTTCCGGATGCATTCCTTAACGGCCTTACCCGTTGCCCGGCGCAGGCATTCCGCATCGATTTTTTCGCTTTTGCCCAATCCGATGAACATGATCCGGTCCGCCTGTATGCCCAGGGGACGGTGAAAGATGAACTCATCTTCTTTGCTTCCCTTGAAATCACTGATGTTTTCGACAAAATGCATCAGCCCGGCAACAGCCGGATCAGAGTGGATATCAACATCCTCGCAAACGGGAATCACTATGCATCCCGTCTGAATGTCTGTCGGATTTTCAGATCGTATCTTTAACAATTTTTCACCTCTTTGGCAGCGCAGCATCCGTTAGGACTGCTGCTGAGTTCTTTCCTTTTGGATCATATCATAGGCATTGCGGATTTCCGTGAACTTGTCATGGGCGATCCGGATGAATTCTTCCGGCAACCCCCTGGCGGCAATGGCATCCGGGTGAAACTCCCGGACTTTTTGCCGGTATGCCTGTTTGATCTTTGCATCGGAATCCGCGGGCACGCATTCCAGAACCGCATAAGCATGATCCGAAGAACGCGCGGAACGCGCGGAAGGAATCCTTTCAGATGTCGCATTTGCCCCGTCGAACATATGACCGAAGAGCGCCCCGGCAATGGCGCCCACCGGTCCACCCATGGCAAAACCCACGGCGCCGCCCACAAGTTTACCCTTATTACTCTTATTACCCTTAAGCCCCATTTATGTTCCTATTCTTTTTTAGACCGCCAACAGTTCCTTACGCAGCAGATCAAGGGTACCCATAGCAAAAATCTGTTTATTATACAACCGATCCTTAAACGGAGATTGATGTTTTCGGGAAAAAACCCCTTTCGGCCCGGCAATGCCGATGCAGACACATCCCACGGGCTTGCCTTCCGTGGCGCCCGAAGGGCCGGCAATGCCGGTGACCGATACCCCGTAATCCGCGCCCGCGATTCGTTTTACGCCTTCCGCCATCTGCATGGCCGTTTCTTCGGAAACCGCCCCGAACGCGGCGATGGTATCTTTAGAAACACCTAATAAATCGGTCTTTGCGCGATTGGCATACGTAACGGCGGAAAGCAAAAAATAGGCCGAACTGCCGGCCACGTTGGTGATCCAATCCGATATCAGACCGCCCGTGCAGCTTTCCGCCACGGCCAGGGTCGCGCCATTTTGGCGCAGCAACTGCCCCACGGTTTCTTCCATGGTCTGCCCTGTAGATGAAAACAGATGATCCCCGATTTGAGCCATTACCCAGGCATGGGCATTTGCAAGATCGCGGTCCGGATAGCCGGACCCATGGCCGATGGCCGATAATTTCACATAAATTGCGGGAAAACGGGCAATTGTGCCGATCCTGACACCGGGATGCAGGTCTTTAAAATGTTTCAGTTTGTCATTGATGCGCGCCTCCGGGACGCCGAACACGGAGACCGAACGTGTCAATAGAACAGCGTCGTCGCTGCCCGATCGGGCCAGTAGATCCGGGATCACCGCGGTGGCCAGCATATGCGCCATTTCCACGGGCACGCCGGGCAGAAAATAGAACCGGCATCGATTGACGGTCATCAAAAAACCCGGCGCGGTGCCCCGGGAATTTAAAAGCGGGACCGCGCCCTGGGGAAGCAGGGCCTGCTTATGGTCCGACGGGGACATGGAACGGGAAAATCGCCTGAAAAATTCAGCAATACCGGCCAGGGCAGCCGCGTTTTCCAGCAGCGGCACGCCGGCGGCCAGGGCGGCGGCCTCTGCCGTCAGATCATCCATGGTGGGACCCAGACCGCCCGTGACCACGGCAATATCGGCCCGAGTCGCGACTTCAAGCAGCACCGCCGCCAGCGTCTCCAGGTCGTCGCCAACGCAGGTATGCCGCGAAATCTTTATTCCCGCATCAGCGAGCGCGGCCGCAATATGGGCCGCATTGCTGTCAACTATGGTTCCCTGGCACACTTCATCGCCCGTAGACAAAAGTTCGGCAATCATTTATCCTCCTGAGGCGGCTAAGTAATAGTGGGCATGAAAACTAAAGACTGAAACATCAGATATCATCGGCCGCCAGGTCGCAGCATTTTATGGCGCTTTGATCGAGCATGCGCGGCAGCCCGCCGCGGTCGGACGGGATAAAGCCCATGGATTTTCGCCACACTTCATCATCCTCCATGCAGAAATAGATCAAGACATCCGGCGCATGGGACCGGATCCGGTCGATCATCCGACGGTACATGGCAATGCGCAGCGGCTTGAAATAGCGCATCTTCCCATCCAGCCCCTTGACAAACTCTCCGCAGGCAATGGCTGATCTCGGGAACCGCTGTTCAATAACGGTTTTAAGCGCGGGCATAAACCTCAAGGTGCCCAGGCTGATCCATACGACATTGCTTGGGTCCACGGATTGAAACAATCGATCGATCACAAATAGATAATCGGTTTCACACCCCGGGTAAATGATGATGGGATCAAAATGAAACGCCAGCGGATATCCTTTTGCCTGGGCCTGGGATGCCGCGACCAACCGGGCCTGCAGCTTGGTTGTCCGCCTTTCCTCGCCGGAGATGATGGTTTCCGTATTTAATGACCAGGCCAGGATGGTTTTGCGTTGATGCCGGATCGGCAGCAGGTGCCCGATATTGACGGTCTTTGTTTTTAATTCGAGCACCGCGCGTTTCTGTTCGGCAAAACGACGGATCAACCGCTCTGAAAACGGCAGAATATCATCCCAGATCAGGCTGTCGGTGAATTCGCCAGTACCAATGCGCGTGACGGTGTTTTCACCAAACAGACGGTCAAGGGCCGCAAACAGATCCCCGTGGTTGACGAAATACTGGAGCACGGGCGGATGAAAATAGGATTGCAGGATGCAATAGGCGCAATCCATGGTGCAGAAAGTGCCGATATGCAGAATCCGGTACCCGCAGCAGGTGTAATGACTGGTTCCGGGACAGTCCCGGACAAAGGCGCCCCTGTTCCGGGTGAGATAAAGGACGGTTTTGGCCAGACCCTCGGGATCGGGCGCATTGGAAAGAATGTCATGGATATGGCCGGCCCCGTCCACCACCCGGCACGGCACCTTCATCTTGTCACGGATCGCTTTGGTTTCCGGCAAATCCGCGACATCGCTGTCAATGTAGAGGGTCGAAATCTTCAAAATCTTTATTGATCATCGACAAGAAATCCGGATCACGGGCCAGGGCATGCAAACCGGCAATCTGAATCTCGAGCTGTTCTAAAGATTGAAAATCAAGCACCACCCGATGCCGGTCCGCCTCAAAATCCTCGGGCGGGATCATTGACATGCCCTGGGGCAGAGACAGCTTTCGCATCTTCTGCCGGTACTGATCCCCGAAAGCCGCCATCACGGGAAACCGGCGGCGTCTGAGAATATCCATCAACCCGCGGATTTTCCGGGGACGATCAAGGTCCCCATCCGTTAACACACCCCGACATGCTTCATCAGACAACAGGGCTGCGTCCCCGGCCGGATCAATGCGCACAAGGTCCTGCACCCATTGCAGAATGTCCTTCTGCTGGTTGAGGGTGGGTCTGAGCTGCTCAAAAACCGCGATCAGCCGTTTGGCCAGAGAGGGAGAAAAAATCGCATCAAGGCCAAGGGCGATGCTTAAGGGAATGGCGCCGGATAAAATGGCCTGCTGCAATGGCCCGGAAAGCGCGGTGATCCGGAGCAGTTTTTTGACCAGTCCGGGATTCACCTCCATGCCGAGCCGCTTTGCGGCCTGACTCAGTTCAACCCCATCTCCGTAGAAAGCCGACAGCTTTGAAAGCGCGATGGATTGCTCGATCAGATTGAGTTGACGATGAAACGTGTTGTCCGCGATGGCGACGCCGAGACAGTCGGATGCGGACGCATCACCGGGCATGATCCTGGCTTCGATTCCGGTCCGGCCCAGCATTCGGCACGCCAGTACGCGCTTAAATCCGGCCACGACAATACAGGCGCCATCCTCTGCTTCATAAAGGATCGGGGGATAAAGCAGCCCGATCCTGTCAATGGCGGCGGCAAGGTTATCGATGGGGCCCTGTGTTGATATCCGGAAACGCGCGTCTTTAACATCGATGCTGCGGAGCAGAATACTTTTAAAGCTAAATCGCATCGGGGGTTCCGGTCAGCAGGGTGAGTGCTTCGCGGTATTTCAGACGGGTATTTTCAATGACCTCGGGCGGCAGTTCGGGCGCGGGAGGAGTTTTATTCCATTTGATGGATATGAGATAATCCCGCAGATACTGCTTATCGAAACTTTCCTGGGCGCCGCCCGGCTGATAGCGGTCTTTCGGCCAGAAGCGCGAGGAATCCGGAGTCAGGATTTCATCAATGAGAATCAGCCGGCCTTCAAAAATACCGAATTCAAATTTGGTATCGGCGATAATAATCCCTCGGGTCGCGGCATATGCCGCGCCCTCTCGGTAAAGCGCGATGCTCAGGCGTCTGACATCATCGGCCGGCCCGGGGCCGATGAGCCGCACCACCTCATCATAATCGATATTAATATCATGGGCGCCGAGTTCTTCCTTTGTGGAAGGCGTAAAAATGGGTTCGGGCAGTTGATCCGATTCTTTCAGGCCGTCCGGCAATGCAATGCCGCAGATTGTCCCATCCTCAAGGTAGGACTTCCAGCCGGACCCGGATATATAACCACGGACCACGCATTCCACGGGCAACGGTTTGGCCTTGCGCACCAGCATGCTCCGGCCGCGCAACACATCCGCATAGGGCCGGCATGCTTCGGGATAGTCGTTGACATTACTTGAAATCAGATGATTGGGAACCAGATCGGCCATGCGGTCAAACCAGAACAGTGAAATTTCAGTCAGGATTTCGCCTTTCTGTGGAACGGGATTGGGCATGATGACATCAAAAGCGGAAATGCGGTCCGTGGCAACCATAAGAAGCGCGTCGCCCAGATCATAAAGATCTCTTACTTTTCCGCGTTTTATTAATTTTAAGCCTGGAAAATCGGTTTCATGGACGGTGGTGATTGTTTTCATGTATCTTCCGTATCTTTTTAAAAAAAATTCAGTTATGGCGACGGCGACAGCATCAACGGTGTTTTATCCATACTGCTTTTCAAACGCCTGGATATATTTTTTCAGCAATTCCAGGTCATTGGGTTTAAGATGAATAAATAAAATCCCTGCCTCGAACTTGCCTTCATCGCCGCGATTACAGTAAACAACTTTTCCTTTTAAATCAACGACTTCATCCTCAATACCGATGGACAATAACACGATATACTTTGTCTCAATCGGTTCATGGGTCTCCAGCCGAAGCCCGCTTTCGCTGATATCTAATGTCCGGCCCATCCCCTGGGTCCATGCCTTGCCGTCGGTATCCACGCATACATACGTCAACAGGTTTAATGAATCATACCGCTCGTGCTTTCGCTTGTTGTCGGTCATTGCCAGGCTCCTTGTCGGTTAAATAAAATACTTGCTGCCGAAACCACCATCACACATCGTTTACCTAAAAAATCAATACTGTTTGGAATATGCCGTGTGCCGGCGCATATCTAATTATTCATCAGCATACTTTTTGTATATATCAACAACCCGCCGGGTCGTCACGGATGTACATGTTGCCGTGTGTTGGGCCATATTCATCAATGTATTTGAAAGATTATCATATTCTTCCTTGATAACGGCTATATCGATTTCAGTCGCTTCAAAAGCATCATCGATATAAGCTTCGGCTGCAAACGGCTCGTGGGATGTCTGTAAAAAAGGGATATTGCCGACAATATCTCCTTGGGACAAGTGACATAACTCGACCAATTGCCTGCCTTCTTTCCGGACGATTTTCACCTGCCCGGAGGTAATCATGAAAACTTTCTCCTTATTGAACTTGTCTGTGATAAACGGCTTCATACCTTTAACATCGGCCATGTGCATATGATTCATGAGAGCATCGGCGCAAAAGGTTGTGATCTGTTTAAACCGCTTGTCAAGGGAGCGCAGAATGATTTTGAGATGCTCCGATAAGTTCACGAATTCACGATAAATGCGGACGAAATCAAGAACACCCAGCTGCACCCGCCCCACCGCGACAACCGTAGCATTCCGCATATACCCCTTTTCCGCTATGGATTCAAGGCTGCCGACAAATGCACCTTCCCCCAGTCGAACGATCCGCGAGACGCCCTCGGGCATCAAACGGATCACCTCCACCGTCCCTTTCAGGACCACCCACAACCAATTGCCGTATTTCTCCTGTATAACAATCTCCCTGCCATTGGCAAACTCTTCTTCATCCACCACATAAATATAATCGATTAAAGGGCCACGGACCAGAGGCAGATCCGATTCATCTTCGGTAATCAGGTTTGACTGCTTCTGTACGGAAGCGCGGCCCAGTTTTTCAACAGCGCCGTCATCAACCATTCGCAATCCATCTAGAATCAGTTCCATGCGATTTTTTTTAATCAGTTTCTGTGAGGAAATCGGTTCCGCCGAGAATTCGAACTGTGCATCCATCCAGCCGAAAAGCGTATTAAGCGCCTCCTGTCCCTGTAATTCGCCGTTCTCAGCATTAACGGGATTGCCCTCCTCAAGAAAAATGTAACCCGGGTGAGGTGCGTAAAGGCTCGTCAGTTTGAGAATGCCCGTACTCCCGTTGCCGCCGAGGATCTGAAGCATTTCACCGAGATTGATAAAGCTCAGGCTGCCCTTTAAAACCACATTCGACTTATTCATGATCCATCCGCCCATTTGAATTCTTTTTGAAGATGCGCAAGGATCAGCTTGATGGTATGGGTCAGAGTTTTGCCCACCCCTTCTCCGGTCAATGCGCTGGTGGGAAAAGACTGCACTTTCAACTGGCGGTTGAGTTCTTTTTCCATTTTTTCAATAGACATGATGGGCAATCCCGTATTTTCCAGGTCGCGTTTATTGTATTGAAGCGACAGTGGAATTCTACGGATGTCGAGACCCATTTTCTTTAAATTCTCATGCAGATCTTTAAGCGACATCATGTTTTTTTCACGCCGGACCGCCAATGAATCAGCGACGAAAATGATTCCGTCCGCACCCCTCAATACGAGTTCTCGAGTGGCGCGGTATTTGACCTGGCCCGGCACGGTATATAACTGGACCCGAACATCACACCCCCTGATCTTGCCCAGCCCAATGGGCAGAAAATCAAAAAACAGGGTCCGGTCCCCTTCTGTGTCGATGGATATCATCTTGCCGGCCACCTGTTTGGAAAAATTTTTATTAATATATTCTAAATTTGCTGTTTTCCCGCTCCTGCCGGGTCCGTAATAGACGAGCTTGCATTCAATCTGCCGGTTCTTTAAATTAATGACTGCCATCGCAATCCGACTCCCATCCCACTGGTTTTTTCCTTATATACCGCTCACTGATCAGGATTTGATGTCGATAATTTTAATCGAAAAACTGTAGTCCCCCCTTTTGGGTCCCGCTTCAATGGCTTTTTTTGACGACAGGAATCCGGTGCCCGAAAAAATCGCCGCCGGCGAATAAAAAATAATGTCTTTTAACATATTTCCCGGATTCAGACCATTTATCAGATCCTTTTCCTTTTTGGGAATAATGATCTGGATGTATTTACCCGACTGAAAGCTCACCTCAAACTCAACCCGTTCTCCTTTTCTGGGACCACCCGGCAAAGAAAATTTTGTGGCGCTGATATCGAGAATATCTTCATCATTGATTTCGGAATCCGGTTCGATGGTTTTCTGGAGTTCAACCCCGGCAATTTCCCGGGTGACGCCGGCGGCTGCTAAAACCTCCTGAAAATGACCAAGGACAATGGCCAGTTCTTCGGGTGGGAAAAACCGGGTTTTCTTCCATTTCTGAAAAAGGGAAACGGCATATTCCACGTAATTCTGCTGTATCCAGCACGAAAGAAGATTCTTGGCCGCTTCCACACGAAGCGACTCGTATTCCAGTAAACGCGTCAATTCCTCAATAGCTTTATCATATTGCCCGAACTTGGCCAATGCGATGGCGCCTCCTAATGAGGATGAACCTTTGGCCTCCGGATCATCATAGGTGAACATTTCCTTCATCAATGTCTGGGCGTCTTCGGAAACTTTAGGCGGCGGCGTCGGGGCGCTGATCCGTTTCATCTTCTTGTTCAACTCGTCGATCCTGGAGGCGATTTTTGCCAGAAGAGATTTTCTTTGCCGGATATTGCTGTTGGCTTTGATGAGGGCCTCGATAGCGGTATATTTATCAATAGCCTCATCTAACAGACCCTGGCTGCGGTAAAGTTCGGCCTCTTTAAAATCCAGCTTGATTTTGCTTATCAGGTCCATTAATCGCCCTTGCTTCTCCGGAAACCCCTTCCGGCCGAAAATAAAAAATAATGATCAGATGTCAGCAGATACCTTACCATATTTTCTTACGGCTGTTAATGATTAAGTTTAATGTAATCGTAAAAAGTTTTTTTCTAACAGGAATCCGCATCCTCAAATAAAAAGACGGCGTTTTCAACAATAAACAAAATCCTTCAGAAATCAAAAAAGGCTACCACTGCATGATAATTATCTCAAGAAAATTTTGCAGTTAGCTTCCCCGCAACAGCTCTTTGCGAACCGCCGTTCCCAGTTTTTCGATGCTGTACGGTTTTTTTAAAAATTCGCCCGCACCGGCCTGTCGGGCTGCGGCAACGTCCTCGGTTACGGAGAATCCGCTGGCAATGACCGCGCGCTGTCCGGGGCACTGCCGCGCAATCCGCTTATAAGTTTCCAGACCGCTCATGCCCGTGGGCATGATCATATCCAGCAGAATCAGGTCCACCGAGTTTTTACCGACATAGGTTAAGGCCTCGGCACCGCTGGAAACCGATTCCGCCTCATAACCTAAAGCCGTCAACATTTGCGTGGCGATTTCCCGCTGGTTTTCTTCATCATCCACCACAAGAATTTTTTCACCATGCCCCAGAAGCATATCACGGGGCAGACGGGATACGGAATCCTTGATGCTTTCCCGGGTGATGGGAAAATAAAGATCAAAACGGGTACCGTCTTCATTACTGATCACGTTGATATAACCGCTGTGGTCCTGGATCGTATTCCACACCACGGTCAGACCAAGGCCGGTGCCGCTGCGACCCATCACCTTCCTGGTATAAAACGGCTCAAAAATGCGTTCGATTTCATTCTTTGAGATACCCGGACCGCTGTCGGCCACGGACAAAAGGGCGTATTCGCCGATCTGGACATCACTGTAGCCCTTTAATGGCTTATCAAGATAACAGTTGCTGGTGGATATGACAATTTCACCAATGGTTTCAACTGCTTCGGCCGCGTTAATCACCAGGTTCATCAGGCTTTTACGGATATGCAGGCGGGAGCCCTTTACATTAAACACCTCTGTTTCAAGAACGGTTTTAACCTGAACATCAGGGTAATAATTTCTCAGTTTATGATATTCCGGTGAAATCAGGTATTCCTTGACCACGCTGTTAATATTGAGCGGTTCCCGCGTACACGCGAACCCCCTGGAAATAGTGGTCAGATCATTGACCACGGCAGCGGCGCGTTCGCCGGACTCCTGGATGGTTTTAAGTGCCTTTCGCGTTTTCTCATCGAGGCCCGGTTTCATCAGAAGCAATTCCGGATAACTCACGATGCCTGAAAGGATATTGTTCAAGTCATGGGCAACGCCGCCGGCAAGAAGCCCGAGGGCTTCCATCTTTTTCGCCAGGGCCAGCTTTTCACGCAGGGACTGGGTTTCTTCTTCAGCCGCCTTCCGGTCGGAAATATCTCTTACAACGGAAACCGCCACGCTTTTCCCATAATAAGCCATTGCACGATTCCGAATAACAATAGGAAACCGTGAACCATCTTTCCTGATGCCCTCAACTTCTGAAAAGCGGAAAGCATTGACCATTTGTTTAAAATTTATCTCGTCGCGGTATTCCGGGGAGATGACATCCAGAAACTTTTTCTTTCCGATTACTTCCTTACGGTCGTATCCGAACATTTTTAAAAACTGCTCGTTGACCTGGAGCACAATGCCGTTATCATGAATGGTGATCGCTTCCAAAGCGGCATCCGAAAGTTGACGGAAACGCTCTTCGCTTTCCCTCAGCGCTTTAACGGAACGTTTCCGATCGGTGACATCCCGGAAATTCCAGACGCGGCCGATGATGGCCCCGGCCTGCTTGAGCGGGCATGAAAACCGCTCGAAAACCCGCCCGTCCCGGAAAAAAATTTCATCCAGTATTTCAGAGTCGGTTTGATAAAATTCATCCGTCTTTTGTTTGAAACTGCCGGGATTATTCATCTGTCCCGCCAGATAGTCAATCAGTTCCGACTCAAAATGGTTCTTCTTAAATTCCTCCGGGAGTTTCAACATCTGATAAAATCTGTCGTTTGCATTAATGATGCTGCGGTTTTTATCCACCACGAGAATCCCACCTGCGGAACTTTCGAAGATAGCCCTTAGCTGAGCCTCGTTGCTGCGAATGGCAGCTTCACTTTTCTTCCGCTCCCGAATCTCGACCTCCAACTGCCGGTTCAGTGCGGCCAGCGTGGTTTCCCTTCTGCGAACCTGGCCGGCCATGTTCACAAAATTGCTGACGATCAAGTTAATTTCCTTCTGTTTAGCGGCGGGGAATCGATAGTCGTAATTGCCCATGGAAATCTGGTGGATTCCCTGCATCAGCGACTCAAACGGTTTTCCCATAAACAATCTCAAAAAAAAGCTGGTCACAAGAATCAACGATAAAATGATCAGTAACAGCGTTAGAAAACTAGATTGCAAAAGCTGTTCAAGATTGTCCTGATAAACTCTTCGCGTCAAACCGATCTCCACATGACCGATGCTCCGGCCCTCATGTCGAATGTCGGATGATGCTATAATAATATCTTTTTCCCTTGACTTGGTCTTGGAAAACAGTACCTGCTCGGAAAAAGACCGGGGCGAAGCCTGATGTTTCTCGGATATCTTAAGGTTAGCCACGAGTGCGTTGGTAAAATAGGAATCCGCGATCTTGATGACGCTGTTGTGATCCAGTGTCCAGAGGGGCAGTTCAAGACTGTCGGCCAGATAGAGGATATATTCATCCGCCAGTTGCTTGAGGCGATTTTCTTCCTGCCGCAACAAATAAAGATAACTGGCGAAAATGGTGATCATGGAAACCGTGATCACCATCAATACAAGGCCGACGGTCAGATCTCTTGCGATGGTCCGTTCACCGGCGAACACATTCCCAAGACCCCTTTTGAATGATTCCGATTCCATCTGACCGTTGCTGTTGGATGTGATAAGGTGGTTGGCCACTGGCGGATTGCCGGCTACCCTGAATTAATGCTTTGTACCAGGTGATTGTTTAAATATTTACGTTTAATCCGGTCCATTGTCAAGTTCTGTCTTTAACAATTCTGCCTTTAACAATATATTGATAATTATAAAAATTCAAATAGATAAACGCGTAAGTCATCGTTAAAATATCTATTGACATGCCACGGGATATCAAGTGTAAATATAAGGGACATGCCTGCGGCAACAAATCTCCCTGCGGCAATAGGCGCCGACAGCGGATACAAACCACTGAATCCCTATTTTTATTAACGTCAGGAGCAACAGATGGAAAAAAAAGTCACCGTCATCGGCGCCGGAAACGTCGGCGCGACAACCGCCCAGCGGCTCGCGGAAAAAGAACTCTGCGATGTGGTCCTCATCGATATCGCCGACGGGCTGGCCCAGGGAAAAGCCCTTGACCTGGCCGAAGCCGCGCCCATTGAAAAACATGATGCCGGGCTGGTGGGCGCCACATCTTATGAAACGTCGGCGGGCTCGGATATTGTCATCATCACGGCGGGGATTCCCCGGAAACCCGGCATGAGCCGCGATGACCTGCTCAAAACCAACATGAACATCATGAAAACAGTCACCGCGGAAGCAGCAGCCCGGTCTCCCGAAGCCGTTCTCATTATCGTCAGCAATCCCCTCGATGCCATGTGTCATGTGGCCATGGAAACCAGCGGTTTCCCTAAAAACCGGGTCATGGGCATGGCCGGGGTTCTGGATTCCGCGAGGTTTAGAACCTTTATCGCCGCCGAACTCAATGTATCCGTGGAAAACACCCACGCCTTCGTGCTGGGCGGACACGGCGACACCATGGTTCCCCTGCCCCGCCTGTCAACGGTTGCCGGTATCCCCATCACCCAACTGCTGACCGAAGACCGCATCGCGGCCCTGGTGGAGCGGACCCGGACCGGCGGCGCGGAAATCGTGGGACTGCTCAAAACCGGCAGCGCGTTTTACGCGCCGGCCTCGGCCGCCGTGGAAATGGCCGAAGCGATTCTGAAGGACAAGAAAAAAATCCTGCCCTGCGCCGTCTACCTGGAAGGCGAATACGGGATCAGGGACCTATTCGTGGGCGTGCCCGTAAAGCTCGGCCGAAACGGTATCGAAGAGATCATCGAGATTAAACTGACCGATGCGGAATCCGCGGCTTTACGGAAATCGGCGGATGCGGTGAAAACCCTGGTGGTTGATATGAAAAAACTGGCATCCGTCTGAGACGGGGCCGATTCATCCTCTGTTGCTTATAACATAAAGCCGCACGGGCGGCGACACGGACCGACGCCCCGTATACCGGGGAATCGACATCTATTGGTTGTTATCCGTCAGGGAAAGGGCTGCCAGCACGCGGGATGCGATTTTCCGGTTCATTCCCGGAAGGACCGTTAGCTCGTCGATGGAAGCCCGGGCGATTCCCGCGATGCCGCCGTAGGTTTTCAGCAATACCGCCTTTCGTTTCGGGCCGATGCCGGAGATAAAATCGAGCCGGGAGCGGAGGGCGGACCGGTTTCGGGCCTTGCGATGAAACGACAAGGCCAGGCGATGGGCCTCATCCCGGATCCCGGCCAGAAAATAACGCACCTCGGCCTGGCGGGTAAGATTAAGTGGATTGGCCCGGCCGGGTTTATAAATATTATCCTGCCCGGCTTTTTCCGTCCCGTCAGCCTTGGCGATGCCGATCACGTCCATCTCCTGGTCCAGGCTCAATTCGTTAAGAACCGATACCGCGATATGCAGCTGGCCTTTGCCGCCGTCGACCATGATCAGATCCGGCATCTCCGCTGATGAACGGGCCTTGTCGAAACGGCGGGAGAGCACTTCCTTCATGCACGCATAATCATCCTGAACGCCGATGACGGTTCGGATCCGATAGCGCCGGTGGGCTGACGGATCAGGCCTGCCGTTAATAAACACGGCCATTCCCGACACCATGTTTGTCCCGGAAATCCCTGAATTGTCGAAACATTCAATGCGCCGCGGAAAACGTGACAACTTAAGATGATGCCGCACGGAATCCAACAGTGCCTCTTCGGAATTTTCGGCGTCGGCGAACGCCTTCAACCGAAGCGCGGCATTTTCGGCGGCCATGGTGAGCAACCGCCTCCTGGCCCCCCTGGCCGGAGCGAGGATGACGACTTTGCGCCCCTTCAATTCCGACAGCCATTGACCGTAAATATCGCCATCCTCAGGACGGACCGGAACAAGGATCTCCCTGGGGATATCATGGGTCTGCTGGTAATGGTGCTTGCAAAACGCGCCGATGATCTCAGCATCGCCGGCCACGGCCTGCCGGACGGGATAATGCCGCACCCCCAGGAGGCGTCCTTCCCGGATAAACATGACCACCACCATGGCCCGGCCGTTGTCTCTTGCCAGGCCAACCACGTCACGGTCCAGAAAATCATTGGTCACCACGTCCTGTTTTTCCACCACCTGCCGCACGGCAAAAAGCCGGTCCCGGAGCCGGGCCGCCTGTTCGAATTCCTGGCGCTCGGCGGCGGCCTGCATGTCGGCTTTTATCTTATCCATTAATATGCGGGGCCGGCCGCTTAAAAAAAGCCGCACCTGGTCTGTCATGTCAGCATAGACCGCCGGGTCCACCGGCAGGTTGCACGGGGCCAGACAGAGCCCCATCTGGTGATTCAGGCAGGGCCGGGGCCGTTTTTGGACCTCCGGGGTCCGGCATTTCCGAAGTTTGAAGGCCTTATTAATGAGTTTTAAGGTTTGACGAAGGGCCAAACCCGAGGCATAGGGACCGAAATAGAGCGCCCCGTCCCGCCGGGTTTTGCGCACGACCTGGAGGCAGGGATACGGCGCGTTGATATCTATACGCAGGGAGGGATAGCGCTTATCGTCCTTTAAAATGACGTTATAGGCCGGCTTGTGGCGCCGGATCAGGTTGGCTTCCAGAATCAGGGCTTCCTGGGCCGTGGCCGTGACAATGGTTTCCACATCCGCGATTTTTTCAACTAAAAGCGCGGTCTTGGCGTCCGGACGTCCATCGGCGCCGATATAGGAGGAGAGCCGGCTTTTGAGATTGACGGCCTTGCCCACGTAAATCACCGCCCCGCCGGCGTCTTTCATCAGATAAACGCCCGGAGCCGCCGGGATTTCAGGCAGCTTTTCCGCGATGACCGTATTCATTCCTATCCTCACGACGCCATCAGGAACATGGCCCGCAGCTCCCGGATCCGGTCGCGCAACTGGGCAGCGCGTTCAAATTTCAGGCTCCGGGCCGCTTCCTTCATCTCTTTTTCCATTCCTTCGATAAGATGTTCCAGATCATCGGTGGAGGAATAGGCGGCAAGCTTTTCTTCCATCTCCAGCCGCTGCTGTTCGGCAGCCGGGTGATCGGCCACGATAAACGAAGAGGATATTTTCTTTTCAATGGATGCGGGCGTGATGTGATGGACCCGGTTGAACGCTTCCTGAATTTTCCGGCGGCGGACGGTCTCATCCGCGGCGTTTTTCATGGAAGCGGTCACGGTATCGGCATACATGATCACCGTGCCGTTAAGATTGCGGGCAGCCCGGCCGCAGGTCTGAATCAAAGACCGGGCGGACCGGAGAAAGCCCTCCTTGTCCGCGTCGAGAATGGCCACCAGGGAGACCTCGGGAATATCAAGCCCCTCCCGGAGGAGATTGATGCCCACCAGCACGTCAAACTCGCCGAGCCGGAGGGAATGGATGATATCGATCCGCTCCAGGGTTTTAATATCCGAATGGAGATATCGCACGGCAACGCCGAGATCCGCGTAATAATCGGTAAGGTCCTCGGCCATCCGCTTGGTCAGTGTGGTGATCAGGACCCGCTCTTTGCGTTCCACGCGGAGCCGGATTTCTTCAAACAGGTCATCCACCTGGTTTTGGGCCGGTCTGAATTCAATCCTGGGATCGATAAGCCCCGTGGGCCTGACGATCTGTTCGACAACAGCGCCACTGGAACATTCAAGCTCGTAATCAGACGGTGTGGCGGATACAAACACGGCCTGGGAGACCCTTTTTTCAAATTCATCAAACCGCAACGGCCGGTTATCAAGGGCCGACGGGAGCCGGAAGCCGTATTGCACAAGGGTTTCCTTGCGGGAACGGTCCCCATTGTACATCCCCCTGATCTGGGGGACGGTGATGTGGCTTTCATCAATGAACACCAGGTAATCATCCGGGAAATAATCGAGCAGCACCGGCGGCGGCTGACCGGCTTCGCGGCCGGTGATATGCCTTGCATAATTCTCGATGCCGTTGCAATAACCGATCTCGAGAATCATTTCCAGGTCAAAAAGGGTCCGTTCCTCGATGCGCTGGGCTTCAATGAGCTTGTTGCCGGAGAAAAACCAGTCGGTCCGTTCTTTTAATTCCCTTTTAACGCGGTCGATGATCTGCCTGCGGGTCTGCTTTTTGGTGACATAATGACTGGCGGGATAGATGGTCATCCGGTTAAAGCTTTGCAGCCGCTTTCCGGTGAGGGGATCGAATTCATCGATGGTGTCGATCTCGTCCCCGAAAAAATCAACCCGAACGGCCCGGTCTTCTTCGTATGCCGGAAAAATCTCCACTCGGTCCCCCCTTACCCGAAACACGCCCCGGTGAAAATCAATATCATTGCGTTCATATTGAACTTCAACGAGTTTTGAAAGCAACTGGCCGCGTGACATGGCCATGCCGGCTTCCAGATCAATGCGCAGGGCCAGGTAATCCTCGGGCGCGCCAAGACCGAAAATGCACGATACACTGGCCACCACCAGGGTGTCACGGCGGGACAGGGCCGATCGCGTGGCGGAATGCCGCATCTTGTCGATCATTTCATTGATGGATGAGTCCTTCTGGATGTAGGTGTCGCTGACCGGCAAATAGGCTTCGGGCTGGTAATAGTCATAATAGCTGACGAAATACTCCACGGCGTTATTGGGAAAAAGTGATTTAAACTCACTGTAGAGCTGGGCCGCCAGGGTCTTGTTGGGGGCGATCACCAGGGCCGGCTTCTGGACCCGGGCCACGATATTGGCCATGGTAAAGGTCTTGCCGGAACCGGTGACCCCCAGCAGGACCTGGTGTTTTTTTCCGGAAACAAGACCGCCGACCAAAGCGTCGATGGCGGCGGGCTGATCCCCCTGGGGGATCATGTCAGTGACGAGTTCAAAATCAGGCATGAATGATAAATACGGACGGGTTAAATGACGATGCTTCCCTAAAAAATCGAATTTTACAACCTTATCAACTATCTATCGGATAAACTTCCAGCCGGTGCCGTCGGACCGGTCCTCCAGCACGATATTCATGGTCTTCAGCCGGTCCCGTATCTCATCGGCCTTCTTGAAATCCCGGTCTGCCCGGGCGGCTTCGCGTTCGCGGATCAACGCTTCGACGGCTTCGGGATCAACGGTATTTGCGGCCATGTCCATTTGCCGCCGCCGGGTCATATATTCCCCGGGAGATTCGGCCATGATCCCCAGAATACGCCCCATACGAAGCAGATCAATAATTTGCGATCCCAGGGCTGTCTTATCCTCTTCGCCGGCGCCCGCCTCCAGGGCGTCCAGACGCCGGTTAAAGGTTCTGACCACATCAAACAGGACGCCGGATGCCAGGGCGGAATTGAAATCATCGTTCATTGCATCACTGAAACGTCGCCAATCTTTTGTTTGGGTCTCTTCAAGAACGGCTGCCGCCGTTTCAAGATCGGGCAGGTCAGCCGCACTTTTTTCAATCCGTTCCAGAAGGGCGTAAATCTTATCTAACGAAACGCCCGCGTCCCGGATGGCCTGCTCATTGAAATCCACGGGGCTCCGGTAATGGCTGGAGAGCAGAAAGAGCCGCAGGGCCTCAGGATGGCAGGTTTTGAGTATCTCCCGGATGGTGCGGAAATTGCCCAGGGATTTAGACATTTTTTCCTGGTCGATATTGACGAATCCGTTGTGCAGCCAGTATTTGACGAACGTTTTGCCAAAGGCCGCCTCGGACTGGGCGATCTCGTTTTCATGGTGGGGAAAAATCAGATCCTTGCCGCCGCCGTGGATATCAAAACTTTCCCCCAGATAATCGGCGCCCATGGCCGAGCATTCGATGTGCCACCCGGGCCGCCCCTTTCCCCAGGGACTGTCCCAGAAGGGCTCGCCCGGCTTGGACGCTTTCCACAACACGAAATCAAATGGGTTTTCCTTGCGGGTATCAATGTCGACCCGGGCGCCGGCCTCCATGTCGTCGAGCTTCCGACCGGAAAGTTTACCGTAGCCGTCATGGGCGCTCACCCGGAAAAACACGTCCCCGTCCGCGGCATAGGCATATCCATTTTCAAACAGGCGCTGGATCACGACGATGATCTGGGGAATATGCTCCGTGGCTTTGGGCTCAATGGTGGGCCGCAGATTGTTTAAGGCATCCATGTCCTCGTGAAACTCAATGATGTATTTTTCCGCAAGGGCCTGGGTGGTCATGCCCAGTTCATTGGCCCGGTTGATGATCTTGTCGTCGATATCCGTAAAATTGCGGACATAGGTCACTTCATACCCACATGCAATCAGGTACCGGAAAATCATATCAAACACCACCACCGACCGGGCATGGCCGATATGGCAGGAGTCATAGACCGTTGGCCCGCAGACATACATCCGCACCTTGCCCGGAATCATGGGCTCAAACGGTTCTTTGGCGCGGGTTAACGTATTGTAAACACGAATCGTCATCGGTATTCCATTCTTTGAGTTGCAATTTCAATCCAGCAGGGCCACACACATGGCGGCAATGCCTTCCCTTCTTCCGATAAACCCCATCCCCTCCGAGGTGGTGGCCTTGATATTGACATCGTCCGGAGGCACGCCCAGCACCCGGCTGATGTTTTCCCGCATGGCCGGGATATGGGGCCACATCCGGGGAGCTTCGGCAAGGATGGTGGCGTCGATATTGGCAACGGCCAGGCCCCGGGAACGGACCAGATCCATGGTCCGCTCCAGCAGAACCAGACTGTCGATATCCTTGAACGCCGGATCCGTATCCGGAAAATGCCTTCCGATATCCCCCATGCCCGCGGCCCCGAGGAGCGCGTCGCAAAGGGCATGAAGCAGTACATCGGCATCCGAATGGCCCGCCAGCCCCTGTTCATGGGGAATGGTCACTCCGCCCAGGACCAGGGAACGGCCGTCCGCAAAGGCATGAACGTCATATCCGATTCCGACCCTCATTATTCCGCCATCCCGCTGATAAACGCCGCCACGTTCCGGCCCAGAACCTGGTGATTGTATCCGCCCTCAAACACACCATAACAACCGCCCCGGTTTTTCCGGGCCGCGGCCCGCACCATGCGCCCGATTTCCTGATAATCCTCGGTTTCCAACAGCCCGCCCCAGTCCTGGCGATGATGGTCGAAACCGGCGGAAACACCGATCATGTCGACTTTATGATGGGAAAGAACGGCCTCCACGTCGTTTAAATATTCCTGCCGCCGGTTTTTGGCCGGGTTGTGAATATGAACCCAGTCCCGGTCCCCCAGGATATTGACGGTGCCGTCGCCGTAGTGAAGATCGATATCGAGCACCAGGGCCGAATGGATCAGATTCTCGGTTTTCAGGCAGAGCAGCGCGATGGCCATGTTGTTGAAATAGCAGAACCCCCAGGCCGTATCGGCTGATGCGTGATGTCCCGGCGGGCGGATCAGGGCGAAGCAGGGCTCCTCCATGGCGATGCGGGCCGCCGTAACGGCCCCGCCCGCGGCCAAGGCCGCGATATCGTAGACACCTTCCCTTCTCACATCAGCGATATGACCGGAGGTATGGGCCAGTTCGATCTCCTCTGGCGTCGCCGGTTCGGGAGCGATCAGGTCGACATCCGGCGGCAGCAGCGATACGGCTGCCTGCATGCGGCCCATGGCCGCTGCCGGATCACCGGCATAGACCATATGGAACTGAGTGTCAAAAATAACTTTCACGGCTAAAATCCATAAAAAAGTCCAAGCCTTATGGTAACGCCGCCGATATCCTGACCATTGTCTCCGAATCGATCGATCTCGCTGTAGACCGCTTCAATAACGGCGCCGGTGTTCTCGTAGCGAGGGTCCATATTGTAGAGCGTCAGCCCGGCCCGGCCGTGCCAGCCGCCGACCCATTCTTCAATTTCAGGATCACTGCCTTTGATTCTGGTTCTTTCCCGGCAATACCAGTAATCCGGTCCGGCGCCGACAAATCCCGAAACATAGGGGAATAACTTCATATGCAGTTTCAGGGAGGCCGTCACCGGCACCAGGGTAAACCTGGTCCCGATATCCGTTGGATCCCCGGATACGGTCAACCGTTTGCCCGTCTTTTTCATAAACCCGGATTCAATGCCCATGGAAACAAATTTCCCGAAGCGCCGCTCAAAAAATGCGAACACCGGATACGTATCGTCTCCATAATAATCCTCAAACTCGGATTCCGCGGGGATCAGCCAACCCGCGGACACGCCCGCGATATTGCCGGGCGCCTTGTCGCCGGCCCGGGCGTCGGATGGCGCCGTCCAGACAAACAGGATCATCGCCATCATAACAATCAGCGTGCGGCGGCGCCGGCCATGCATCCCCGGCGCCGGGTCGACAATGCGCCGCGCAAACAGCAATCGATGCCCCAAAACGCATCCCGCAATGAAAAAGACCCAGACCCCTGCAAGAATCCATCCGTAAGCCGGGCGCCAACTCCCGGCGGAAGCGATGAAACAGCCGCCTTCAAACGTGTCCGTATCGAGAAAGGAACGGGTATCTTCCACATCTACGGAGACTTCCGCCGAGCCCTGGCTCTCATTGCCGCCGGCGTCATAGGCGGTTACCGCAAAATACCAGGTGACGCCTTCGGGGACATCCGAGAACACATGGGACATGTTTTTGCCGATATCAAGGGATGCGGCGTAACGGCCCGTCTCCGTCCCGTAATGAATGATATGACCCGCGAAATCAACCATGCCCGAATTGCCGTTGTCAATGCGGACGGTGATCTCCCGGATACCGCTCATGCGCCCGGATACCCCGGAAGGCACATTGGGCGGTCGCGTGTCCGGCAGGGTATCGATGATGATTTCATCGGAAACATCGGACTCGTTGTCCGATTCATCCACGGCCGAGACGGCGAAGTAATACCGGCCTGACGGGCTCAGTCCGGTGACGGTAAACGAGGCTGGCGCATTTTTATCGGCTTGAACCGCGGCGCCGTAGATGCCCGACGCCGTCCCCTGGTAGACATTATAATGGCTCAGGTCGCTTCCCGAATTGGCATTCCATCGCAGGGTCACCGAGGTTCCGGTAACGGCGCTGAGCGCGGTCACGTCCAGTCCCGACGGTACCTCCGGGGCGAGCTTATCCTGGGTGGTGGTAATCGATTTCACCGAAGATTTCTGGGATTCGGTCCCGGCGGAAAATGAGGATACCGCCACATAATAGACTGTTCCCTGCAGCAGCCCTGAAATGGTATACGTGTTTGCGGAAGAATCGACCTGGTCCCGATTGCTGAGATTCCCCGATGTGGTTCCCCAGTAGACATAATATCCTTCGGCCAGAGTTTCCCGGGTCCAGGTAACGGTAATGGTACTGACGGTGGCGCTAAGGGTGACATTCTGCGGGATTTCAGCGGCCCGCAGCAGATGGCCCGGAAATCCCGCCGCCATAATGATTAACAATGCGATAATTTGCTTTTTCATGCCATCCCCCATCCGCTGGTGGTTTAAGATTTCAAAATTATTCCTTTATTCCTGAATTTCTTCTCAAAAAAATAAACGATAATGATCTGTCAGATATTAAGCCCGTTGCCGGATCAGGGAGAACATGCCGCCGGGATCATCGGTCATGATCACGTCAACGCCCCATTGCAAGGCCTGCTCAACGGTTTCGCGGGAATTGCAGGAATAGGTCATGATTTTAAGGCCGCACCGGCGGCTCAGCGCGACAAAGTCGGCATTCAGACGAGAAAATTCAAGACCCCATCCACACAGCGCCGCCGCATCCATCCCGATCCCGGAAACCGTTTCGACGGCGTGCTCCAGATTTAAAACGCATTTGCGGTCCGGATCATGTTCCAAAACGATGCGCAGCAATTCCGGATCAAAGGAAAGCACATACAGGTTATCCTGGAACTCGCCGGGCACGGACGTTCGCATCTGAATAGCGACGGATCGGGCCAGTTTCCGATACAGCGCTTCATGCATCATGTCGGGCGCCGGCTTGATTTCCACCATCAGGCGGGTCCGATGGGCGTATAACGCCAAAACCTCTTCAAGGGTCAGGAGTTTCTCGCCGGCATGGGCGGGAGAAAACCATCTTCCCCAGTCCATATCCGCCAGTTCATCAAACGTATAGTCCGCCGCCGAATCCCGGCTTCCGTTGATTTTTTGCAACGTGTCATCATGAAAAATCACCGGCATCCCGTCACGGCTGCTCTGAACATCGAACTCAATGCCGTCGACGGGAAATGACAGTGCCCTGTCAAACGCGGACCGCGTATTTTCCGGGGCCTCTGCCATGGCCCCGCGATGGGCCACCAGCCATGGCATCATGGGCGCGTCCAAAGCATCTCCCGCCGCACGCCGGATATTTTTTCAATAATTTCTGATATCGTTGACATATTCGGCAAAATTTCTTGTTTCCAGAAAACGGCTGATCAGCTCATTGAGTTTTTCCGCGGTATCCACCCGGTAGCGCCCCTTTTCATCGGCGCCGGCCATCTGTTTGGCATTTTTTACCACCGTTTCGATTATCGCGGTGGAAATTTTTATATGGGTATTGATGGTAATCATTTCGGATGATCCCATTATTTCCGGATCTCCTTTTCCTTTTTTAAAATTTATTTTACGAGCGCATCAAAACCGACGAAATCGTATAAGGCCCATTAACGATTGATTCGTGAGTCTCTTTTACGAAAGCATTGATTCTGTTTATCTCATTACAAGACAGATCTCAAGAGCTTAACGGCATATACCTAAAAATAACGCAGCATCCCTTTATGCCTTAAGAACGATTCCCCATGGCAGGTCTTCCCCGAACATCAGGGCCTCGTCTTGCCGTGCAAGGGGGATCACCGCGGTCAGAAACCGAATTTTGTCCGCCATCTGGTTCTGTTCCAACCAGTCCGACACACGCTCATGGGTGTCCGGGTCAACGTCCCGCACGCGATCTCCAGTTTTTCTGGCCATCTGAATCAATGCATTTCCAATCGGTAAAGGGTTGCGCGGCTGCATATCCATAAGACGGTCCATCCAATACGCAACTTCTGCCGGAGGCACCACCCGGTCCACCGGACCGTAAAGCAGGTCCCTGGCCCCGATCCGTGAAAGCGCCCATACCATCTGGGGAACAATTTTGCGGGGTTGAAGGGCATCCAGCAACATTCTTCCGAATTCGATCTTGTCTCTTACCGCCAGGCGTTCCAAGTTGGCAATGGCCATCCAGATTTCATAATGTTCCTGTGTCGGTATCCTGGCCTTGCTTCCTTTTTTTGGAACCAGCCGGGAGCGGATATCCTGGATGAACTGCCGCTGTTGGCCGGATGAGAGCCCGCCCGCCACGCGGCGCCACAGTATCCACCATTCCTGGTTGACCTGGGGATTTTTGCCGAACAGAACCCCCGGCTTGTAGATCTTCCACAATTGCCTTATGCGCTGTTCATCCAGTCCGTCCCCGAAACCCGGACGCAGAAAGTACCCGGCCAGGTTCAGCCAGCGAATTTCGTGGTCAGCGGAAAAACGACGACTGCCGACCATCGCAAGCAGGGTATCGGCCAGTCCGCGGATGAAACTCAGGGGCCATTTCTCACGGGAACGACCCACGATATCGGATATGGATTTGATGATCCGGTTCAATGATGCCGAATCGCAATATTGGGAAAAAGCGTTTTCAAGCAGAGAAACCGATTCTTCAACCACGCCGGATTCATAGAATTCGCCATCCTGAACGCCGGTTTCGCCATTTACATTCCGGAGCTGAAACTGAAGCCGCCATCGATGCGGACTGGAAAGAGACCGGCACCAGACGGCCAATACGCCCATTTCCGTGTATTCCGCCTCTATTTGCACCGGAATCGTGGTTTTCACCCCCTTTCGACCAAACTGGATCACGGTCTGCACCGGGGGTAAAGGGGTCAGTGTATCGTCCACGGGGATCAGATCCCCGCATTTATCGCCGCTGCGGTAACTGGAACTGTAAAGCGCAAAATTAACCGCCTGATTTGCGAGCACGTCAAACACGCGATCCGGCAGGCTGATCCTCACGCCTTCTTCGGTCCCGCGTTCCACCAGGCAGATGGCGGTAGCCTGGCCCCCGATTTTATCCGCTCCGCCGGCAAGGCCCAGGTAATAGGCCCAGGCACTGCCGCTGCCCACGCGCACTCCCTGCCCCGCCTTGACCAGGCCGTAATATCCCGCGCCCAGAGCCACCGCCAGATCCGGTTCCGGGTTTTCCAGTACCCTGGGCGGGCCGGTGTCGGGTTCAGAAAACCAGTGACGGATCGCCTCACGGATCCGCTCCTGGACCACCCCGGCTTTCAAGGAGCCGCCGTTAAAGAGTATGAAATCCGGAAACGGTGCTTTCCGCAGGAGCTGGTGCACCGCCTCCCGGTGCTTTTCCAGAAACATGCCGATGTGACGGGTAATGGCCGGTTCCGTGGCATAGGGAAGGCCGAATTCGGAAATCCCCTTACGGCCGTGGGGCGGGGCGGCGGCATCCGGCTTCACAAGGGGGAAAAACCCGTTTAAAACGATGTTTTCAAGGGTCTGGCGGTCGATTTTGGCGCTCTGGGTCCCGCCGATGAGCCGTGTGCCCTCTCCCATCATGGTCACGGTATCGCTGCTGATGTCGGAATCGAGGATATTCTCCTTGGCCTGCCGGCACAAATGACAAAGGGTCTTCCATCGGTCCGTGGTCAGAGGTCCCTGCCGGGAAAACGTTTTTTCAACATGCCGGGCCAGGGCCAGGTCAATATTGTCGCCCCCCAGAATCAGATGGTCTCCCACGGCGATCCGGACAAAACGGGGTGCGCCTTCGGTTTCCTCCAGGGTGATGAGCGTGAAATCCGTGGTGCCGCCGCCCACATCGCAGACCAGGACAAGCTGGCCGGGCCGGATATGATCCTGCCAGTCGGATTCATGGGAAATCAGCCAACTGTAAAACGCGGCCAGCGGCTCCTCCAGAAGGGTGACATTTGCCAGACCGGCGATATTGGCGGCTTCAACGGTGAGATCCCGGGCCACTTCGTCAAACGACGCGGGAACGGTGATGATAATGGTCTGGTTTTCAAGATAGAGCGCGTCATCATCTGCCCGCATGCTGTTCCATGCCAGGCGGATATGTTTCAAATAGGCGGCCGTTGCCTGCACGGGAGAAATTTTGCGAACATCATCGCCCGATCCCCATGGCAGAATGGGCGCCCGCCGGTCCGCGCCGCTGTGACACAGCCAGCTTTTGGCCGAAGCCACCAGACGGCCGGGAACCCGGGAGCCGTGATCCCTGGCGAACCTGCCCACAAACCCGGGATCATCGCTTTGCCACGGAAGGCGGATCGCCGCTTCGGAAATATCATAGCCGCCGGGAAGATAGCAGAAAGACGGCAGCACCGGCAGCGGGCTGACCTCCCCCGGTCCGGTCAACTGTGGTATTTTAAACAGCCGGATGCCCCGATTTCTTCGGTTTTCCGCCTGAAGGTCGACATAGGATACGGCGGAATTGGTGGTGCCAAGGTCAATGCCGATGATGTATCGCTTTTCGTCCATTCTGATTTGTCCCTTATCCGGCCTGTTCCCGCACGTTGAATTCGAGTTTCCATTGCTTATCGTCGTCCGCGGGCACGCACCAGAGTTCAATGGTGCCGATTTCCGTGACCCGGATTTCAATGGTCACACGGATAATGCTGCCGGGTTCGCCGTCCAGGGATGTTTCAATGGTGGTGATCTCTTCGATATCACCCTGCCAGTCCTCGACGATATGGCCGATGGCGTCGGTTTTGCGCACGGAAGACCCCAGAAAATCGAAACGCACGGGCTCTCCCACCACCAGCACGAATTCCTTGTCCCTGATGTTGGCGTCGGTTCCCTCTTCCATGCCGAACGGCGCCACGCAAAGCGCCTTGACCGGCGCGGGCATGCCGGGAACCGCGGGCATGGATGCGGCCACGCCGATATAATAGGACTTGCCAAGACCGCCCCGGATCCGGATGCCGGAACCGCGGCGGGCCAGGCCATAATAGGCCGCGCCCCGTGCCACGGCCAAATCCGTGTCATGGGTCGCAATTTCGCGGATGCCGGTCTTCGATCCGTCCGGATGCCAGGTACCCATTGCCCGGACAATACGGTCGCGCAGAGAGGCGGCCTTCATGACCCCGCCGTTAAACAGCACCGCCGTGGGAATGCGCCCGCCGGCGTCCTGTTCAATAACCTGCCGGTTTAAAAATCGGGCCAAGTGACGGGTCACGGCCGGATCGGATTCATAAAAGAGTCCGGCTTCCTTGAGCCCGATCCGGGAATCTTTTTTCGGCTGCTCGTCAAATTCGCAAAAAGGGAAAAAGCCGTCCATGATGACGTTTTTTATCCCGTCGGATGTCAGTGACGTTTTTAACGTGCCGCCGATCAGGCTGCTGCCCCGTCCCAGGATGGTCACCGGATATTCGGATGTGTCCGGATGGGATAAAATGGCTTCCTTGGCCGTGCGGCAGCTCTGGATCAGCCCCCGCATCTGCCATGGGTCCAAACGGGTCCCGGCATCGGCCATGTTTCGCGATACATCATAGGCCAGGGCAAGGTCCATGTTGTCGCCGCCCACCAACAGATGATCGCCCACGGCGATCCGCTCCAGGGCCAGTTCGCCATTGTCCTCGGACACCCGTATCAAACTGAAATCCGCGGTGCCGCCGCCGATATCGCAGACCAGAACCAGGTCGCCCTTGCGGACCTTTTTCCGCCAGGCATCGCCCGATGACGCGATCCATGAATAAAAAGCGGCCTGTGGTTCCTCCAGCAGCGTGATATGCGCCAGTCCGGCCATTTCCGCGGCCCGGACCGTCAGCTCCCTTGCCACGGCGTCAAAAGACGCGGGCACGGTCAGGAAAATCTCCTGATTTTCCATATTCAGGGACGGGTCATCTCCCGCCATCCGGAAGTTCCAGGCATTCCGGATATGGCCCAGAATCATGGCCGACGCGGCAACGGGCGAAAACCCCGGCACGTCATCCGGGCGCCCCCAGGGCAAGACATCCTTGTTCCGATCGATCATGGTATGGCAGAGCCATGATTTGGCCGAGGCGATCATGCGCTGGGGAACCTCGGCCCCGCGGTCCCGGGCGTATTCCCCGACGATTAGATGGTTTTCAGGGTCCCATGGCAGGGAAAACGCGTGATTCGCTGTTTCATGAGGGCTCGGTATATAGATAAAGGACGGCAACACCTGCCGGTTTTCCATGACACCGGCGCCGACGAACTGTGGAATTTCAAGGATACTGATGCGATCCGATTTTTCCGGATTCTTCGGATACTCCTGATTCTCCGGGCTGTCGTCGATGGCGGTATAGGCCACCACGCTGTTGGTGGTTCCCAGATCAATTCCGATAATATAGGCGGGTTTGTTCAAATCATTGCTCCAATCGTTACCATAACTTAAAAAAACTATAAAATCTCAACTTCCGCCGGGGAAATCACCCGGGGATTATGGCCGGGATTGAGCACCGGCAATTCAATCCTGCCGGCCTGCCAGCCTTTGTGCCGGAGAATCCCCTTGAACGGGGGCTCGCCCGCAATATTTCCAGTCAGCTTGATGGCATCGGTATCAAAATTTTTCGGCACCAGGATTTCCTCGCCCTCCTGTTTTTCGATGACGGCCTTTGGTTTTAAATATTTTTGCAGGGTCTTGCTGCAATTTTCATGAATATTGCGGACCGCGACCCCGATCTGTGCGTCATCATAAGGGGTTAAATCCTCGGCAAAAAAATCTATAAGGCGCCCTTCCCGCTGAAAAACCGACAACAAATGCAGGTAAAGGCGCTGCATGCGGGCCTGCTGGTCTGCTTCGGACTCCCGGGCATCGGCTCCGGCATCGGCCGGCTCAGGGTATCCGGCCGGCATGGCCGCCTTTGTTTTTTGCTCCCGGGTTGCCTTTGTTTTTTCCGCTTTGGTTTCAACGTCCACGCCAAAACGGTTTATGGCTTTGGCAACCGAACGGCGCAGGATCAACCAGAAGATCAGTGCCAGTAAGAAAAACACCGCGCCGGTAAGCGGAATGAAAAAATGCCCCGCATAATCAATCCAGGGTTGTATCTGATCAAAACCCGCCTGAAATTCAGGCTGCCGGGCTGACGCATCCTGGAGTACCGGCAGCGGCAGCGCGGAAAAAAGGAATCGCCATCCCGCGTAACCGGCAAACACCACCATCAGGGCCATCATGGTAAAAAACACAAGGTTCCAGAGCAGAATCCGTCTGGAACATGATTTCATGACATTCATGCATTTCCTCCTGCATGTTGCGTTTTCCGTTGATTGACATCATCCTAAAACAAACTTACTTTGCTTATTAGCTTATTAAATGATATTTATAAAAGTTTTGCTATGGGAAAAGACTCATATCGCCGAATACCCGGCTGCAGAGGCAATTAATTAAAATCATTCGCTCCATGAGTCAAGGATCTTTTAACCGATAAATATTGCAGATGGTACGCAACAGCGAAGGTTTTTCGCGATCCCCGGTCTGAAAGACCGGCTTATTTTAATTGTAAAATTAATTGATCCCGGAAAAATATCATGATAATGTTTTCCTCTATTGGAAAAAAACTTCAGGAAAAGAAATCATGATCATCAAACGAGATAAATTTGACTTTGAAATCGGATACCTGGTAAAAAGCCCCTGCAGGGACTGCGCCCATCGGAAAAATCTGCCGCAGTGCGCGGACCAGTGCAGTCTTATCAATAAAGTTCGGATCATTCTGGCAAGGGGCATCTCCTGCGCCGGCCGTTATTCGACTTATTGACACCACATCTGAGAGTCTCCATCATGCAACAACACCGCCACTCGCTAAACACCCAGCCGACCGAATTCTCATGCACATTCACCAAGAGCATCGATAACGGCGGTGTATTTTCAAAACGAAGCTGATGTAATCGGGATATCCTTTATCGCGTTAAACATAAACCCCATACAGGAAATGCAAATGAAAAAAAGAATGTTTGCCATATGGTTTTTTGTGGGAATCACCTGCGGTTATCCATTAAATGCATGCCTTGCCCAGAGCTTTGACGTGCAGTTACTCGCCAACCAGTCGGCTCTTGACGGCGAATTCAATGCCATGATCGATCTGCCAGAGAGTATGCTTACCACAGGGATCGGCGGAGTATATAAGGATGATCATTACCGATACTTGAATGCCGGGCTTGCCGTCGGCAATGAGCTGATTACAGAGGGTCTGTCAGGAGAACTCGGCATTTTCGGCAATATCGGCCGGGTATTCCGGGCCGACCATAAAGCTACTCTGGCTAGTGCCGGATTTGCGATATCGGCTTCTTTTGATTTTGCCAAAGGCATCCAGGAGGACGTTCCGCTGATGCTGATGACACGAATTTCGCTGTCGCCCTCGCCGCTTTGTTTCCAGGATACGGATAAATTCGCGGAAATTATTGCGGAAATAAGTTGGATGGCGCTCAAACAGGCCGCGGTGGTGGCCCGATACCGCTATCTTGATGCGGATTTTGAGAGAAAAGACGCCAAGTGGCAGAAGACCGACAACGCGGGGTATCTGGGCCTGCGATTTATCTTCTAGCACGGACGGCACGACAAAATAATGAGAACCCGCGGCGGCGGATTAGCCGCGGCGGGTTCTCATGAGCAGCAGGAACGGCATCATAGTCAACAATGTTTATTCGGCCGGATTCAAACCCGGCATGCGCTCATCCTTATTCAGATGCTTTTCCTTCGAGGACTTCTTACAACTTCCCTATGGTAATGCGATCTAAATTATCCGATAAAATTTTCGGACCGATCCCCTTGACGTTGAGCAGGTCCTGAGCACTTTCAAAAGGTCCCGATTCTTCACGATAATCAATAATACGCTGAGCCAGCGACTCCCCGACCCCTTTCAGCAAAGTCAGTTCTTCCAGTGTCGCGGTATTAATATTGATTTTTTCTCCATGATCATCGGCCCAGCCGGCACCAGCCATACTCAGCACAAAAGCAAAAACCATGAAAAACGCAGCAATTTTAATCATTCTTTTCATGTCGGCCCTCCGTTAGTCTTAAATGATAAAAACAATGATGCCATATTCGGAAAACGGCTTTTCCGGCTGCTACTCAATAATGGGACAAATATCATAACTACCGACAAAACATACGAACGCATTTTACCCGAAAATGATTAAGTGTCAAGAACTAATTTTATATAAGATATTGAATACAGACATAAACTTAACGTTACCGTAAACTGTAACTTTAGCTATGTATGAAGACAAATGCGGGTTAATAAGTCAGATGTTGTATATTAGTAGTCTATCTCATGATAGGCGGGGAGTGACAATATGAAGAAAAACGGCTGAAAATATGTTAGCCGCCGGGGACTCCCGCACTGGACGCGGAAATCCCCGGACTTTGCGAAAGATTATGATGAATATGCGTGTTCGGGCGTAAACTCAACCTTTATCAAGGTTGGGTTTATAAATCCGCATCAGTTGCAACAAGCGTTTCAAAAGCCACCATGGCCTTAATCAGGCCCGTGATCACGGCGGTTGTGCCGGGAGTCGGCTCGCCGGTATAGAGTTGATCAAAGCTCATTTTCTCCCGGATGGACCGCCCCGCGAACAAATCGAGAAAGGAGCGGTCCTTGAAGGACTGGTCCCGCTCCCGTGCCCGCTGGATATAGAGATCCCTGACCACCAGGTCTGCATCCAGACCGAACACGAATTCCACGGCCCCGAACTGCCCTTTCTGTGTGGAGGGAATGATGGTGCCGATGACTTGCCCCTTTTCGTCGGTCATTTCAAAATACTGAAACTGATCCTGCTGACCGGGCAGCAGCTCATATCCCACGATCTCCTCGATGGTTTTCCGCTGGGCCGGCGTTATTCTGACATTGACCGTTTTATAATCCCGGGCGTCGGGGAAAATCCGGGTCATGGTCCGCTCGGGGTTCCGCCACACGCACAGGTAAATATCCTGGGCCGATCCCGGCGAAACGCTAAAGATTATAAGAAAACAGACGATAAAGCTGAAATATGACTTCATGATGCGATGGGCTGTTCCCGGCATAACGATATCCTCCTCTGATGGTAAACCAGGGTGGTTTGCCGGTGAATCCGGCAAACCACTCATCTTTAAATTCCGATCCATGCCAAACCAGATTGGCGGCAAAGTTCAAATCGAACCGCGGCAGCAGGGCATAATCCATGGCGGCAAAACCCGCGGTCATTGAACGATGATCGACCCTGCCTGCGCTCAATTCCACTCTGCCAAGCCATCGGCCCAGATAAAGGGTGGCATCCAGGCCGCCCACGGCCCGCTGCAGGGCACTGTCCTTATCCATATTCATATCCGCATCCCCATTGGGATCCGCAGCATGAACACGGATCGATTTTCCCACTGCCGCAGATACTCCTATGGAAAATTCCTCGGTATCTCCGGGAGTGAAACCGATCCGGGCCGTGCCCAGACTCAGGTTGAGGTCGTCCGGCGTACCCCGGGGACCGTATCCCTGGGTAATTGACGCCGCGTAATCGAGCGGACCGTTCACTCCGGAGAGCATGAAGCCGTTGTCGACATTCATACCCAGAACCGCGCCGTGGGGCATATCATAGAGAAGCCGGGAAGCCGAAAACCCGGGCAGCAGTCCCCAGGGGAGGCCGAAACGTCCGGCGGTGATGTTCCATGCGCCCATGGGTCCTTTGTATTGACCGTAGACTTCGTGCAGCATCACATCGGAAAAATTATCTTCGGCCTCCACCAGTCCGAACAGGATGAGGCGATCCCCCTTGTTGTCGGAAAATGTCTTCCGGACGGAAGCGCCCACCAGGTGAATGTCAGCGTCGTGCTCCTCCCATTCGGTCAGACGATACCGCGCATCACCGTCAACGGAAAGGTTCCATGTGGCCTGGACTCCTCCGGGAATCAAAGCGAACAAAAACAGAACCATGGCGGCCATCAGTGATGTGCGCCTGACCCAAGGTGCCAGCGTAATAAATAAACGTGTTAACATTTCAAACAGATCAAGTTTCAATTCGGCCGTCTTCAATGTGCACCTTCCGCCTGCAGCGTTTTACGATATCCTGGTTATGGGTGACCACAACGACGGTGACGCCTTCCTGGTTGAGCTGTTCGAATATCTTCATGATCATGTCCGCGTTGCGGGAATCCAGATTGCCGGTGGGTTCGTCCGCCAGGAGTATGGGCGGCGCGTTGATCAGGCTGCGGGCGATGGCCACCCGCTGCATCTCACCGCCGGACAGCTGATTCGGCAAATGATGCAGCCGGTTGCCCAGACCCACCATTTCAAGCAGTTCCCCTGCCCGGCCGTTGCTTGGCTTCCCCACAAACAGAGACGGCAGGGATACGTTCTCCAGCACACTTAATGTAGGTATCAGGAAAAACTGCTGAAACACGAAGCCGATGGCGCTCCGGCGAAGCCGCGTGAGGCCGGCTTCGGTTTTCTCGTGCACCTCCTGTCCATCAAGGATCACCCGACCGCGGGAGGGGCGATCCAGACATCCCATAATATTCATCAGGGTGGTCTTTCCCGATCCGGAATGACCGACCACCGCAACATACTCGCCCGGTGTCACCGCCAGTGAAACATCCCGGAGCGCGTGAACGGTTTCCGATCCCCGGCGGTAATCCTTGGACACATTTTCGAGTTCAATCACAGATCCGTTATTCATTTCTCAGCACCTCCATGGGAACGATTTTCGCCGCCCGGAACGCGGGGTAAAGAGAACATGCCACGCCGATGAACGTGCACAGCGCAAACGCCGTCAGGGCAATGCCCATATCCGGCCTGGCAATGGCTCCGGATGGAACGTAGGCCACCAGAAATTTCCGCAGCAGATTGCCGGACAGCGGGCTCAACAGCATGCCGACCGCGGCCCCGAAGGTGCTGCCCATAACGGCGATGGCCGCCGTTTCCAGGGAAATCAGGCGGATCAGATCGTATTTGCCGGCGCCCACGCATTTGAGATAGGCGATTTCCCGGCGACGCTCCAGAACGGCCATGAGCATGGTGTTGATGATGCCGAATACGGAGATCACAAAGGCCACGGCCACCATAACAAACATGATGGCCCGGGTGGCGCCGAAGAATTCCAGTATCCCATCACTTAACTCCTTGGAACCGATTATGAAATAATCGGGCGGCATCATGGCTCTCAATCGCGTCTGGATGTAATCCATATTGCTGATGTCATTGAGTTTGATTGCCACGGCGGACAGTTTCCCCTCCCGGCCCACCATGGCCTGGGCCGTGTGCAGGGGAAGGAAAAACGTGCCGTCGTCCTGGCTGTAGTTGCGTTCAAGAAGGCCTGAAACAACAAATTCCCGGTCAAAATGCTCGCTGTACATCCGATCGCCCACGGCAAGATATTCGATACGGGCCATTTCCGCGCCGAGGATCACGGAATCGTCGGACGTGAACCAGCCGCCAGCCGCAAACCGCCAGTCGGGCTTGATGGAACGAACCGCCTCGGTGACGCCCATGAAGATATCGGTCCGGGATCCGTCATCGGTGGTGACCGCAAACAGCTTGAAAGGCATCACGGCATCGAGCTCCGGCATCCCCTGGATTCGGGTGACAATATCCTCTTCCACATAAAGGGGACTCAGACCGCCCTGGGCGATGACGGAGGCGGCCTCAATGGGGCAGCCCTCCTTGGTGATGTAAAGATGGACGCCGGTGTTATTAACCAGGTCGTCGGTCACGGCGGATGAATATCCCTGGTCCAGGGAAAGCACCACGCTGAGGGTGGCCGCCGACACCGCCAGGCTCAACCCCGTGAGCAGGCTGCGGACGGGATTGCGCCGGAGATTGCTTAACGCAACTTTAAGAAAAGACATGACCGCCTCCTTCTACAGTTGCAGGCCGAGGGCCGTATACACGGTCTGGCCCTCACCGGCGATGACTTCGGTGTAAACGGTTACGGCGTCGCCGCGTTTCATTTTCGGCAATTTAAATCCCCGCGGATAAACGGCGACGGTATGAACCCCGTCCTGAAAATTAAAATGACAACGCGAGCCGCATATGCTTGATACCGTCCCCGTAAGAACAATGGTCTTCCCATCGTAATCAGCAGGATTTTCGACCACGGAAGCCAGCTTGACAACGGAGGCATGTTCCGGGATTTCCTGCCCAAGATGCTCCCCGGCAACAGCCGCGGAAATGTTGCAGCCAAACACCAGCGCGATCATGATCGTCAATGTAAAATATATATTAAACCATCTATTTTTCGATTTTCTATCCATGTTAAATCCCTTTCATTTTTATATTCTTGGTTCCATGTTGAATGAGAATGCCGCAAAGAAGCAAGGTTCCGCCTGCTTTTCTCGAACGGCCGCGACGAATCCTGGAAAAAATACAAATAAACCGTCGCGGAATTTTTTTACATTCAAGATGACATCCATACGCAGGAAAAAAACGACGCAGCTTTATCACCTCAACGCTGAGGAGCCGACGGCGCAACTCTTGCGGATGCCGGTTTCAATACAAATTGGAATAATTGGGGAAAGGGATCAAATCAGAAGGATGGTGGAGGAAATATGCGGCGGAATCCGTTCCAGATCCCGCTCGAATGAAAAAGCGGCGCAAAACAAAAAATTATGGATCGGCGGCATGAATGCCGAAGGAAGGGACGGTTGAAACTGAACATCCGTAAATGACGGCCGGCGGTCATCCTTGATGAAGGACTGGGTCACGGCCGGCGGCGGGCTTTCGGAGGCGCAGCAGCAGACCGGATGGAAATCCATGCAATCCCGGTCAACGATTTCGGCAAGGAAAATACCGGAAACCGGCATCGGCGCACATGCATTGTCACAGCAGCATGCGGGCACAGGGTTCTCATAAGAGGCTGATGTTGCCGTTTGAAGGGGGTCCGCCTTACCTTCAATAGCGCAATCGCACTTATGGGCTTCAATGATCGATGGCCCAACCATGGAAAATACCAGGGCCGCCATCACCATCCATGCGCAAATAGGTTTATTAAAAGTCAAATGTTTCACCTGAACCATTCCTGCCGTTTTTCACAAATGTACCCGTTTTGTGGAAAGCTAATTATCCGGACCATCAAAGTCAAGGGATTTTCCATCCCTGCCTGAAAGATCATATTCCCCTGCTATTTAAAACCAGAGGTCTATTCCATGATTTCATGACCATGGCGAGGACGATAAGGTAATAAGGCACTTGCGGTTCTCAGGCGTCAGGAAAGTAAATGGTTTCGCATCGTCCTTTTCCATCTATGCCCGCATACCCGTCAAGGGGAAGGACGTCTTTCTCAATCACCCGCCCCTGGGGCAGAATGGCGTTTCGCTCCAGATAATATCGGGACAGCAGAGGTCTTTTGGCAAAACCCAGACCGGCGATGCCCTGGGCCACTTCATGATCCCCCAGCTTGAGATATGAGCCCTGGGGATTGACGGCCATGCGAAAACAGCCTTTGTTGGGAATAACGGTTTCGATGAGGTTGCGGTTGCGGACCGAAAAAGTGGTCAGCGATTTTTCATCCCGAATGAGGAACCCCTGGCGGACCACATGCAAGGTGAGAATATGGCGACCGTTTTCGGACAAGTCGCAGGTCATGGCTTCCGGTGTGATGGTAAAACGCATATCAGCGATAAATTTCGGGTATCCCCATTCCCCCCGGCCGGCATCCCGGGCGGTTTGGTTGGTCACCGGCAGATGGATGACCAGTGATCCGAATCCCGGATATCGCCCCTCCAGCAGCGCGGGAAGCAGGAGCGGCGGCGGCTTATGACCATGCACCACCGGCACGATGATGCCGACTTCCCCGTATGGACCGATGGATGTTTCCAGATAATTGAAGGCGACAACACCCACCAGCGCCCTGTTGCCCGGTAAACTGACCGGATGAAGGCGCTTACCGGGCATCAGTGCCTCAACGGCATGCTTATCGGCGGTATAAAAAAGCGCGAAAGCGTCGTCGCGGAAATACAGCACCGGACATTTGAAAGTAGCGACGCCATGGGAAAGAATTTTTCCGGGTCGCAAGGATGAAGCGAAAAAAGGATTCATGAGCACCTTCCATCTTTAAGCTATTCGGTCGATAAATTAAAATCGCCTGATTTTTTCTCGGAACAATCTATGTATTACGCTTTTCCAACAGGACTTTTTTATCCGTTTTACGAATACAAGTCAAATTCAAATCAAAGGATAACATACCCCTAACTGTTGAAATGATTGTTTTCCCATAATCGCACATTCACCAGATGTCAAAGACTTGACGTGAAGAGTAAAAGCGGCTCGCCAAAAAAACAGGATGCCGGTGATGTTGTTACGGTAACATCGGAACTGACAGTGGATGGAGCAATACCGGGCGCTTATGGGCAATTACGGCTGCGCTTCGTTTTCAACGCGGTCTCTTCGGGATAAAATGACATCCGGATCGATCTCTCCGATATGGTTGAAGACATAATCTGGCTGATAGGGAAAACGGTTCATGATTTCCCTGTCCGTCACGCCGGACAGCACCAGGCAGGTGGTCATGCCCGATTCCAGGCCGCCCATGATGTCCGTGTCCATTCTATCCCCGATCATAAAACAGTTTGCCGAATGCACCCCCAGTTTTTTGCGCGCCAGAAACATCATGACCGGGTTTGGCTTTCCGAGAAAATACGGAGACACCCCGGTCACTTTTTCAATGGGGGTTACCAGAGCGCCGCAGGCGGGCACCGGCCCCCGCAGACTCGGGCCAGTTAAATCCGGATTGGTGGCAATGAATTTCGCTCCCTCCTGAATCAACAGGGTCGCTTCAATGATTTTAGCGTAATCATATTCCTCGGTCTCCCCGATGATGACATAATCCGGTTTTTTGGTAGTGACTTCAATATTGGCCTGCTCCAGTTCGTCCAGCACGCCTTTGCCGCCGATCACATAGGCCGAACAGCCCCCCGGTCGCTGGACCTTCAGAAAACTCGCGGTGGCCATGGCTGAAGTGTAGAAACAATCCGCATCGACTTTAATGCCCATGCCTTGCAGGCGGTCCTGTAATTCCAGCCGGGTGTGATAGGAGTTATTGGTTAAAAACAGGAATTTGTAACCGCCCTGAATCAGGCGGTCCACAAATTCACTGGCGCCGGCGATCAGTTTCGAACCGGTATACACGACGCCGTCCATATCCATAATAAAGGATTTCCGGTAGCTTCTCTGTTCGCTCATGATAACGGCCTTTTCTATGTTTCTATGATTAATGATAAATGATGTTTTTTTAACGGCGCATAAAGCAAAAAGCAACGCCATTTTTTTGCCGTAATGATCTCGCTGGGAAACAAACGGCTTTAAATCAATCTTTTTCATCTCAATGATAAAAAACGCTTGACAACATATTTTGACCCGGTTATTCAGGGGTTAAAAAATTATTATATATATCTAACAATATGAGGTGTCATGAAATCGCAACCAAATGAAAATACACAAGAAAAGCCCATTACATCGGTCATGGAGGATTATCTTGAAGCGATTTTTGACCTGGACCGGGAAAAAAAAACCATACGGGTAAAAGACATCGCAAAGAAGATGGACGTGAAGATGCCCACGGTCACCAGCATGCTCAAAACGTTAAACGACAGGGGTCTCGTCCATTACGAAAAATACGAATATGTGGAGCTGACCAGAGACGGCGCGAGCGTCGGCAGAGAAATGCACCGCCGGCATCTGATCCTGCGAAAATTTTTAACCACAATCCTGAAAATCAATCCCGCCGTGGCCGATGATGAAGCCTGCAGAACGGAACACGCTCTCAGCGAGGAAACCCTGAAAAGCCTCACGGACTTCATGGCCTTTATCCAGTCCTGCCCGAGAACGGGTCAGAGCTGGCTGGAGCATTTTGAGACCTATCGGACGCAAGGACGTGTGCCGGAAAAATGCCGCGACCGCGGCGATGGGTTTTCATGTGAATTCAAAGACTGCGTTGATTCTTCACAAAGTCCCGGATCAATCAGAACAAAGAATGAAATTAAATAGATTGTAATTAAACCGCTCTGCCGGCAACGCCGGTCAAGGCGGTTATTTTTTAACCTTTTTGTTAGAGATATAAAACAATAAATGGCTCTTCTTATTCTTTTAAAAATTCAAGGAGAAAAGAAACGATGGAATCAACACTCAAAGACATGGCCGTGGGAGAAACCGGAACCGTTGCCGGTTATACAAAAGGGGTATCGGTCTACCGGGAAAAACTGCTGGCCATGGGCCTGACCCGGGGCACGGAAATCCTGGTGGAACGAATCGCGCCCATGGGTGATCCCGTGGAAATCAGAATGCGGGGTTTTTCCCTTTCCCTGAGAAAAGATGAAGCCTCCGCATTACTGGTGGAAAGGAGCAAATCATGAAAAAACAAAAACAGGTAATCGGCGTTGTCGGAAACCCCAACTGCGGAAAAACCACCCTGTTTAATGCGCTCACCGGCTCCAGGCAGCGGGTGGGCAACTGGCCGGGAGTCACCGTGGACCGCAAATCCGGCGAATACATTCACAACGGGAAAAAAATCAAGGTGGTGGATCTGCCCGGCATCTATTCCCTTTCCGCGGCATCGGCGGACGAAGCCGTGGCCCGGGATTATATCCTTTCCGGCGAGGCGGATCTGATCGTCAATATCGTGGATGCCTCCAACCTGGAGCGCAATCTTTATCTTACCGTACAGCTCCTGGAAATGAAAGCGCCCCTGCTGATTGCCTTGAATATGATGGATGCGGCCCATGAACGCCGGATTGAAATCGATATCCCCCTGCTGAGCGAACGCCTGGGATGTCCGGTGGTGCCGCTGGTAGCTTCAAGGGGAAAGGGAGTCAATGAGTTGCGCACGGAAATCAGCCGCCGGGCCTCGGAAAATGCACGTCCCGCGCTTGAGGTGATCTATCCCGAAGAAATTGAGGAAGCGCTGGATGAATTAATTCCGCTGGTCCGGGAGGCGGGCCTGGATAAAAAAATGAATCCTCGGTATGCCGCGGTCAAATTGCTGGAAGGCGATGAATGGATCGGCGCGCTGGCGGGCGACCGGGCCCTTGAATCCCGCGACGGCTGCCTGAAAAAAATCGAAGACAAGCTGGATGAGGAGGCCGATATCCTGCTGGCCGACACCCGCTACAGTCTGATCCGCCGGCTGACCCGGGAGGCTGTTACCATGGGAAGCCGCGTCGGCAAAACCGTTTCGGACAAAATCGACCGCATCGTGCTTAACCGGGCCATGGGAATTCCCGTCTTTCTGATCGCCATGTATCTGATGTTCATGGTGACCATCAACCTCGGCGGCGCGTTCATCGATTTCTTCGACATTCTCGTGGGAACCGTCTTTGTGGACGGATTCGGCGAACTGCTGGCGGCCATGGGATCGCCCGAATGGCTGACGACCCTTCTTGCCGGCGGCATCGGCGGAGGTATCCAGACCATCGCCACCTTTATCCCGCCCATCGGGTTCATGTTCCTGTGTCTCTGCCTTCTGGAAGATTCAGGATACATGGCCCGGGCCGCCTTTGTCATGGACCGGTTTATGCGGTTCATCGGTCTGCCCGGCAAGGCGTTTGTCCCCATGCTGGTGGGATTCGGGTGCAACGTGCCGGCCATCATGGCCACCCGCACCCTGGAAAACCAGCGGGACCGCACCCTGACCATCATGATGAATCCCTTCATGTCCTGCGGGGCGCGTTTGCCGGTTTACGCGCTTTTTGCCGCCGCCTTCTTCCCGGTGGCCGGCCAGAACCTGGTGTTCGGGTTGTACCTGATTGGCATCGGCTTTGCCGTGCTTACCGGCCTTGTTCTGAAAAACACCCTACTCAAAGGCGACGCCACCCCTTTTTTAATGGAGCTGCCCCCCTACCATCGACCGACGTTCAAGGGTGTGGTGTTAAGGGCATGGGACCGCCTCAGAACTTTTATCTTCCGCGCAGGGAAAATCATCATCCCGGTGGTGGTGATCTTAAGTTTTCTCAACTCCATGGGAACCGACGGATCTTTCGGCAATGAAGATTCTAATCATTCGGTCTTAAGCGCCATCGGCAAATCCATCACGCCAATCTTTTCGCCCATGGGCATTGATCAGGAAAACTGGCCCGCCACGGTGGGTATTTTTACCGGCATTTTCGCCAAGGAAGCGGCGGTGGGGACCCTGGATGCGTTATACGGCCAGATGGATGCCGCTGCCGCCGGATCGAGCGGGGATGAACAATCCTTTGATTTCCTGGGCGGCATTACGGAAGCCTTTCTTTCGATACAAGACAATCTTATGGGAATGGCCGATACCGCTCTTGATCCGCTCGGCCTTTCCATCGGAGATATAAGCGCCATTGAAACCGCCGCCCAGGAGCAGGGCGTGGGACTGGGCACCTTCGGCACCATGGCCGGTCTGTTTGACGGAAAAATCGGGGCCTTCGCCTACCTGCTGTTCATCCTGCTCTATTTCCCATGCGTGGCGGCCATTGCGGCCGTATACAGGGAAACCGACCTGAAATGGACGGCATTCGCCGGGGCCTGGACCACCGGCCTGGCCTATATGGCGGCTGTGATCTTTTACCAGGCGGCCACCATCAGCCGGCATCCGGCATCTTCCCTGACCTGGATCGGCGTCATGATCGGCATTTTCGTCTGTGTGCTCCTGATTTTAAAACAGATAGGAACCAAAGAAAAACAATGGGGACATCGTCTCGACCCCGCAAGGAGCAGGATATGATTCTTTCCGAAATCAAAAAATACCTGATGAAGAACAAGCGTGCGACCCTGGGCGACCTGGCCCTGCATTTCGATATTGACCCCGATGCCATGCGGGACATGCTCAATCATTGGATACGTAGAGGAAATGCGATGAAATCGGACCTGCGCGCCGCCTGCAATGCGACCTGTTCCCGGTGCTGCAATGCGTCCGCCATGGAAATATACGAATGGATTCATTAAACAAAAATCAGATCAAACACATAAAAAATGGAGGTTTGCAACATGAAGGAAATAAAGAAAATGATTTTGTCGTTGATGTTTCCGGTTTTGATCAGCCTGCCGCTGTTTGCTTTGGCACAGGAGCCCATTATCGGCGATATTGCCGATTATACGGCATCCGGCGCAAGCACCGGCGGCGTCCGAAGCCTTGATCAGCGCGCCGCCCATCTGGAGACACTCACCGGAAGCGCGGTCGAGGGTGACAACTGGTATGACCGCGTCCGAATCGGCGGGCTGGTGGAAGTCGAGGCCGGGTATGAAAAAAGAAAGTTCAATGACCCGGCCGCCGAAGATGAAACAACCGGCGACGTGGACGTGGCAGCGGTTGAGCTGGATATGGATGTCAGAATTGTGGATCACGTGGACGGCCATGTGCTGATCAAATACGAAGAAGGCGATGTTTTTCTGGATGAAGGTTTCATCACCCTGACCGGCGGCGACGACCTGCCGGCCTACCTGATCGCCGGCCGGCAGTACATTCCTTTCGGGAACTTCGACAGTCATTTCGTCACGGACCCCACCACCCTGATGCTGGGAGAGACCAACGAAGGCGCCGTGGTGGCCGGATACCGGTTGGGCGACGACATGGCCGACCTGGCACTGGGCGCATTCAAGGGGAAAGTCCGCAAGTCCGGCGATGACGACACCATCGACGGTTACGTGGCCAGCCTGACGGCAACCCCTTTTGAAGGGCTGGTATTCGGCGCTTCCTACACCTCCAGCCTGGCGGCCGCGGATGCGTTTGCCGATGAGGTCACCGATACCGAAAACATGGCTTCCCATGTGGCCGGCTTCAGCGCCCACGTGTCCCTTGAGTTTCTGGATAGCTTCAAGTTTATGGGAGAATACGTCGGCGCGCTGGAACGCTTCCGGGCCGGCGAAATTTATGACCCCGCCGACGACAAACCACGAAAGCCTAAGGCCTGGAACGCGGAACTGGCATTTGCGGTAACCGATGCCGTGGAAATCACCGCCCGTTGCGGCGGATCAGAGGACGGCGCCGACCTGCTGCCCGAATCCCAATACGGCGCGGTGATCAACTGGAGATTCTTCGATAACACCAACCTGGCCCTGGAATATCTCTACGGCAAGTTCGAAAACGACGATCACGGCAAAACCCATACGGTCACGGCCCAGCTTGCGGTTGAATTTTAACAAAAGCATTTCACTTGAATTTTTGCATTTGAAATGCATAAATTAAACCATGTGGGTATGGATAAAGGCCGATTTTCAAAAAGACCGGTTTAGAGAAAGGCATGTAAAATGAGAAAAGCGCTGTTTCTGGCGGGCGATTTTATCGAAACGCCCGATCAAATCGAAGTGACCGATCCCTATTCCGGTCAAATAATCGCCGCAGTCTGCGCAGCGAATGAAAAGATCACCGCTGAGGCCGTGGACCGGGCACTTGATGCGCAGCCGGCCATGGACGCGCTGTCCTCGGGCGAAGTCAGCGTCATCCTGAACAATATCGCCAGCGGCCTTCAGGCACGATCGGCCGAACTCACCGACCTGATCATTGCCGAAGCCGGCAAACCAAGATTATATGCCCGAGGCGAAGTATCCAGGGCCATCGAAACCTTCAAGGTCGCCGCCGAGGAATGCAAGCGCCTTCCCCATGAGATTATCGACCTGGAATGGACATCCGCCGGAAAGGGAAAGCAGGGAAAGCTGATCTACCGGAGCGCCGGTGTGGCACTGGGCATTTCGCCGTTTAATTTCCCCCTCAACCTGGTGGCCCACAAGGCGGCCCCGGCCATTGCGGCGCGGTCACCCATCATCCTCAAGCCGTCTTCAGTCACCCCCCTGTCTGCCCTGCTTTTGACTGAAATCGTGGCGGTATCGGGCCTGCCCAAAGGCGCGTTTTCCGTGCTGCCCTGCTCGCGGGACGCGGCCCGGAAGTTGGTGGAACACGATTCCATCGCCGTGCTTTCCTTTACCGGATCACCGGCGGTTGGCTGGAATATGAAGCAGCGGGCCGGCAAAAAAAAGGTGGTCCTGGAACTGGGCGGAAACGCGGCGGCCATCGTCCACAAAGACGCGGATATGGACGCGGCCCTGCAAAAGCTTATTATGGGCGGGTTTGCCTACAGCGGCCAGGTCTGCATTCACACCCAGCGAATCCTGGTGCATGAATCCCTTTATCCACGGTTCCTGGAGCGTTACGCGGACATGGCTCGCGCCATCCCGGCCGGCGACCCGCGCGATGAACAGACGCGGATCAGCGTCATGATCGACGAAAAAAACGCCAGCCGCGTAAGGGATTGGCTGGCCGAAGCCATCGATAGCGGTGCAACGGCGGTTACGGGAAACAAGGATACCGACGGCGACGCCCAAAAATCCGCGGCAATGAACATCGCCGTCGAAAAAATCAGCTCCTACGTGGCCCCCACCGTCGTCATCGGCGCCGGCAAGGGAATGAAAATCTGGGATGAGGAAGTCTTCGGCCCCGTGGTCTGCCTGCGGCCTTATGTTGACATCGACGAAGCCATTGAGCTGGTCAACGAAAGCCGATTCGGGTTGCAGGCCGCGCTGTTTTCCGACAGCCGATCCGTCATCGAACACTGCTTCCGCCGGATCGAAGTTGGCGCCCTGATCGTCAACGACGCCACCACTTTCCGGATGGACCACATGCCCTACGGCGGCGTCAAGGATTCCGGCTTCGGCCGCGAAGGCGTCAAATACGCCATGTTGGATTACCTGGAACCGCGCCTGCTGGTCTGTTAATCCGGCGGTCAGAGCTACAATATTGATATGTATTATAGATTTAAAGATTTATATTGACAGTCTCCCGGCAAACCCTTATAAAGGTTCATATCGCAATTTTTCCTGGACAACAAACAGACATGGCAAGCCCCGGAACAATTCCGGGGCTTTTTTTTTGCCCATTTACTAAAAGAGGTTTTATGATTTTTTCAAGTTTCAAGTTCAATCCATTTGTAGCGGCCGGTATTACCACCGCGGGATACACAGATCCGACGCCCATCCAAATCCAGGCGATCCCGCCGATCATGGCCGGAAACGACGTTGTGGGCCTGGCCCAGACCGGCACCGGCAAAACCGCGGCCTTTGTGCTGCCCATTCTGCATCGCCTGATGGCCGGAAAACGGGGCGTCACCCGTGCGCTCATCGTGGCGCCGACCCGTGAACTGGCCGAACAGATCCACGACGCTATCGTCGTTTTGGGAAAAAAAACCGGTCTTCGAAGCATGTCCATTTATGGCGGCGTGGCCATCGGCCCCCAGATCAAGTCGGGCAAAAAAGCCGATATTATCGTGGCCTGTCCCGGTCGTCTTCTTGATCATATCAATCGTAGAACCGTGGACCTATCGGCCCTTGAAGTGCTGGTTCTCGATGAAGCCGATCACATGTTCGACATGGGGTTTCTGCCCGATATCCGCCGCATCCTGAAACAGATCCCGGCAAAACGCCAGACCCTGCTTTTTTCAGCCACCATGCCCCCGGAAATCAGACGCCTTGCCAATGAAAGCCTCACCGACCCGGTCACCGTGCAGGTGGGGATCACCGCTCCGGCCGAAACCGTTTCCCACGCGCTCTATCCTGTGGCGCAACATCTTAAAACGCCGCTTTTATTGAAACTACTCCAGCATACCCGGGCCACTTCAGTACTGGTCTTCACCCGCACCAAGCACCGGGCCAAGCGCCTCGGCGAACAGTTGAGCCGGGCCGGATACAAGACGGCTTCGCTCCAGGGCAACCTCTCACAGAACCGGCGGCAGGACGCCATCAACGGCTTCCGCGACGGGACCTACCAGATACTGGTGGCCACCGACATCGCCGCCCGGGGCATTGATATCGCCAACGTATCCCACGTGATCAACTACGATATCCCCAATACCGCCGACGCCTACATCCACCGCATCGGCCGGACCGGACGCGCCACGTGCACCGGCGACGCCTTCACCCTGATCACCACCGATGACGCCCAGATGGTGCGCGCCATTGACCGGGTCATCGGATCACCGGTCGAACGCCGGACACTTTCCGATTTTAATTACACGGCGCCATGCGCCAAAGCCGACCGGACCGATCGATCCGAATCCCCACGCCCGATCAACCGAAACCACGCCGGCCGAAAACCGGCGATCCGCCGACCGGCTTCAGCAGCGAGGGCGTCCGGTATGGCATAATCGATAGCCGCCACCCGCGCCTGTTGGCCTTTTAGCAGAGATTTACGGTTTAAAAATTTTCAGCGTCAACTCTTTGATGCTTCGATAATGCTTGGCATTGCTCGAAGCCAGGGGAAGGTTGTTTTCCGCGACGGTGGCCGCCACGATGGCGTCAAGGGTTATCCTATCCGTCCATCCTTTTCCGGACAGTTCCGATAACAATCATCGCAATGCCCATGGGAACAATGGTAATCATGCTGAGCGTCGCCATCATTCCGTATGCACTGGTATCGTGGGGAGTGGTGATGACCAGTTCATGGTAGACGCATGAACCGATAAAGAACAGCCCGGCAAGAAGCAGAACGGCGCCCGCGGCGGCCGCTGTCCGCGGCAGGAAGTATCCAATGAGCATTGCAATCAGGATACTTGTCAGAATGTAAAAGAAAAGGTTCATCCAGGCATTTTTTCAGCAATCTGTTAACACAGCTTCTGATTAAAATTGATGAAAGGCTCTAAAACCTGTAGAATTCGCTCTACCGTCTCGGTAATCTCCCAAACAAAAGGGTCGGGGTTTTCAAAACACGCTATTTCTCGTGCTTGTAATACATGACGCCGATGGCTTCGGGGCCGGCGTTGATGCCGATGGACGGGCCGAAATAGGTACGGTAAACCTCGCGGCAGTCGAAGGTGTCGGTGAACACGGTCCGCAGATTGGCCACAAGGTCCAAATTTCTGCCGTGGGCGATGGCCAGACTGATGGGCTGGGAGCCGATTTCCTTCTTGATCATGTCGAGCATGGAAAGGATCATGTTGGGCTGCTTGCCGAAAAGCCGGGTTTTCACCTCAAGCCTGCCGTCCTCGAACCCGAGCACGGGCTTGACGCCCAGGGTAAGGCCCAGCAGGGATTTGAATCCGCCGATTTTTTTTCTTTTCCGCAGGTATTTGAGAGTGGGAATGGCGAGGTATGAAGTCGTCCCATCCAGCATCCGCTTTACCTCGTAGACAACGCTGCCCAATTCCTTTCCGGCTTTAAACATCTTGGCCGCCTCAATGACGGCGACCCCAAAGCCCATGCTGCATGATCGGGAGTCCATGATTTCGACCCGGCATTTGGCGTCCTTGAATTCTTCCGTCACTTTTTTAGCCGTGTTAAACGTCTCGCTCAAGGCGGCCGAACAATGAATGATCAGGATTTCATCATAACGGGATGTCCACTGCATGAATTTAAGCGCATATTCCTGGTAGGGAACGGGCTCGGTATGCATGGTTTTGTATTTTTCATAGTTTTCATAGAACTCCATGATGTTGATATCGATCCCGTCTTTGTATGTTCTTCCATCCAGAACCACATTGACCGGTAAAACTTCAATTCCCAGCTTTTTTGCAATATTGGCCGGAATATCGGCGGTGCTGTCGGTGACGATCAGTCGTTTCATGTTTTCTCCCCCCTCTGGCGTCAAATCGTTTACGCTGTTATCAAACGGTTAAAACAGAAAAGTAAATTGGGTTGAGTATATGATCAACTCGTTAAAAATTCAATATATTTTGGATTTTTACGCGGAATGTCGACTGCGGCGGGCAACCCGGTTCATTTAATCGCGCCGGATGCCGTATTTTCGCATACGCTTCCAGACGGTTATGCGGCTGATCCCCATTCGCCTGGCGGTTTCGGATTGATTCCATCCGGTCTCACGGAGCATGTTCAGAAGCATCTGCTTCTCATCGGCGTGGTTCGCCTGTGGGAAATGCGCTGCTTTTCGCGGGTACGCCGTCGGCGACATGTTTCCCGCGCCTGATCCGGAGGTGATCCGATGCGGCAGGTGATCGACGCCGATACTGTTGCCCGGGCATAAAATAAACGCGTATTCGATGGTGTTTCGTAATTCCCTGATATTGCCCGGCCATGAATAATTAACCAGAACGTCCATGGCTTCAGACGTCACCCCGGTGATCCGCTTTCCGCTGGTTTTAATATTTTGCCGGATAAGATGCTGGACGATGGCGGGAATGTCTTCAATGCGTTGATGCAGGGGCGGACAATAGAGAGGAAACACGTTGATACGGAAAAACAGGTCTTCCCGGAACAGTCCCCGGGCAACCATGTTTTCCAGGTCCTTATTGGTGGCGGTGATGATGCGGACATCCACCGGTACGGGGTGATGATCACCGACGCGTTCAATGGTTTTTTCCTCCAGAACGCGAAGCAGCTTCACCTGTATGGATAAGGGAAGATCTCCGATTTCATCAAGAAAGAGGCTGCCCTCGTGGGCCGCCTCAAACCGGCCGATCCGATTTTTCTCGGCGCCGGTGAACGCCCCTTTGACATGACCGAACAGCTCGCTTTCCAGCAGATTTTCATTCAGGGCCGCACAGTTAACTTTTATAAAGGCCTTATCCAGGCGAGGACCAGCCTCGTGAAGGGCCCGCGCCACCAGTTCCTTGCCGGTGCCGCTTTCACCCTGGATCACTACCGGCGCATCCGACTGAGCCGCGATGTCGATCAGTTGGAAAAGACGGCGGGTCAGATCGGATTTGCCCACCAGTCCAAAATACCCTTCATCCAGGTGCAAACTCCGGCGGAGAGATTTGATTTCCTGCTCCTGCCGTATGATGGGGGACATGTCGGTCAGAATTTCAACAGCCCCGAAAGTTTCGCCGTCGGCATTCCGAAGCACCGTTGCACTTTTAAGGATATGGACGATCCGGCCGTCTTTATGGGTGATCATGCATTTTTTCGCCCGCATTTTCCCTACGGAAAAAAACCGGCACCATTTTTCCACGGGCCCCTGGGCGATAATTTTACAGCCGGTACAGTTGAGAATGCGGCAATCATTGGCCTTCAGTTCTTCCTCGGTATACCCGGTCAATCGTTCAGCCGCGGGATTGGCCGCCATGATCCGACCGCGATGATCAATGATCAGAAGCCCGTCGTTAACGGTGTCCACAATGGTACGCCAATGCGCGCCGATACTCTCCGAAACTTCGTTCATGAGATCTCCCGTCCTGGTGCGGCGATAAAACGTTAATTGTTATGTTAACCTGTTAAATAGTGTATTAACAGTTGTTAATATAACCATGTTAACACTTTTTGGCAATATCGATTTCTTGCTTTTCAATCATTTTCGTTCTATCATTTAAACGTTGCCGACAAATAAGGGCTTCTGAAAAAAGTCCTGAATCTGCGCCCTTCATTTTCAGAGGATGCATAATTTTTGGCATTTCAATTGCATATGTGATTCTTTCAAGCTGTACGGAAAATGGTTATCAGGCACGTGTGGGGCATCCCCCCCGCACCATGAGTGATCTTTAACCGCTTTACAGGAGGAACGCCATGCAATTATCCAAACCATCCTTAATCCGCCTTACCACGGCAATCATCATCGCGATTGCCGTTTTAACGGCATTCTACTTACCGGCCATCGCCGCTGATGATCTGGAATCCCTCAAAAAAGAGGTGGACGCGTTAAACCGGAAAATCGAAAAAATGGAAAAACAGGGCGCATGGGTCAAAGACGACGTTGATGAGCTTTCCACCCGAATGGATGCGGCCGAAATGCATACCGCCACGGACAAACTTTCACTCGGCATTGAATTTCGCACCAAAGCCGACAGCATCCATTACGAGGACATCCGGTCGGCCCCGCCGGCCTTGATCCAGACCTTTTTCACGCCCCCGCCGAACGGATTCAACGGCGCCACGCTCTCCCAGATTCAAACCGCCATCGGCGGAATGGCCATGAGCGGGAATATCCCGCCCCCCCAATCCTATGATGTCGACAACGACATTATCTATACCAATAAATTCCGGCTGAATATGAAAGGGGTGGTTAATCCGCATCTGAAATTCGACGGCCGTCTGGCTGCCTATAAGGTTTTCGGCGACAGTACCGGGGTCAAATTCAACCAGGGCAGCCTTGGCGATATCAGCTTTGACGGGAATTCATCCAGCCTTCCCCATGGAGACGTCATCCATCTGGAACGGGCCTATTTCGCGCTGAGTGATGAATACCGCAATGTTCCCGTCAGCCTTTCCCTCGGACGGCGGCCATCCACGGACGGCCCTCCTCTGGAATACGGGAATTACAGTCTGGTCGGCGGATCTCCGGTGGCCACCATCATCAACTGGCAATTTGACGGCGCCTCCCTCGGTTTCGGGCTTGAAAATCTCACCGGCGTTCCGGGGGCATCGTTTAAAATCTGTTACGGCGTGGGATTTGAATCCGACTGGGGCAATTCCACATCCTTAAACTACATGGAGTCCGACCTGGAAGACGTGCATATGCTCGGCTTCATCTCCGATCTTTACGACAACGGCACAACCAACCTGATGCTCAATTACGCCCGGGCATGGGATATTACCGACGGATTCACCGGATTGTCGGTCATGCCCTTTATTGTGGCAAAAGCCGACAATAACGGCGACGGCGAGAGCGAGTACTATTTTGAACAAAACCGCGGCGGATACATCAGCCGCATGGAACCCCAGACCAATATCGGCGACTGGGATGCGGCCTCTCTGCTCCTTCGGACCAACCTGAAACCGTATGTTGCCGATATTGATTTTTTCCTGGCCGGATCATGGACCCATACCGATCCTTCCCAGATATCGAAAAATCCTTTTTTTGAAATCATGGGCATGGGCCTGCTGAGTTCCAACGGCGACCTTATGAGCCGTCACGGATATTCAATCTATACGGGTGCGCTGTTTCCCATGCCCCTGCAGGCAAGGCTTGGCCTGGAATACAATATGGGCACCAAATACTGGTTCAATTTCACCGGGGCCGAAGACTCCCTGATCGGAAGCAAGCTGGCGGCCCGGGGCGAGGTTTATGAAGCCTACTACATTCAGCCGCTGTTTGAACGTCACTTCTTTGTCAAGCTCGGCGGCCAGCACTATGATTACCGGTATACCGGCAGCGGAAATCCATTGGGGGAACCCGTCAGCATTGCCTCAGCCAATGCCCTGAATGCCATAAATCCCGTTACCGACAAGGTATATAATTATTATCTTTCCGCAACGGTCCAGTTCTAAATGCATTTATTCCCCATATTCCCAAAAAAGGAGAAAACGCCATGATGAAACCGTTTGTTTCCGTCATCTGCTCGTTTTGCTTTGTCATTGCCGCCGCGGGCATCAGCCCGGCCGCGGACGAAGGCAATGAGCGCAAAGGCAAGTACATGTTCCGTTCCAACTGCCGGGTCTGTCATAAAGACGGGGCTTCCGCACCGGCGCTCAATCCCAACAGCAAAACCCAGGCCCAGTGGGAGCGGGCTTTTGAAAAATATGAGCGACTTGACTGCGCGGAGGAATGGAACAAGCTGTCCGAGCAGGACCGCAAGGACATTCTGACTTATCTGACCAAATATGCGTTTGATTCTCCGTCCCCGGCAACCTGTGAATAATTATTTCGAGATGAAGGGGCAGCATCGTGAACCATAGATTGATTAAGTTTGCGGCATGCATCATCGCCGGCGGCATTCTTGTTTCAGGGGCCGCCGGCCTGGCCGAAGACGCCGACTCGATCGCTCCGGGGCGCAAAATGGCCCAGCAGGCCATGCATATCCCCGAGCACTGGACCACCGCCGATCATTCCGCCTTCGAGATATTAAACCAGCCCTTTGAAAACGGAAACGATATCACAGCCGCCTGCCTTTCCTGCCATACCCAGGCCGACGCCCAGTTTCGTGAAACCATTCACTGGACATGGTTGTCGCCCTATGATGAAAGCGGTGAGACCGGAAAAGCCGGCTATTCCGTCAATAATTTCTGCATCTCGGCCAATAAGATGGAAGACAAGGACTGTTCATCGTGTCATACCGGCTGGAACGGCAAACACGAATCCATCAACTGCCTGCTTTGCCATTCGAAAAAAGATATTAAATGGCGGGATGAGTTCAAGGATTATCAGTATTTCAAGGAAACCGGGGAAACGGAGATCGCCGGCGAGATCCAGCAGACCATTCGGGAAGGCGTCACCTCCATCGGACTTCCGGGCCGACGGCATTGCGGCAAGTGTCATTTTTACGGCGGCGGCGGTGAAGCGGTCAAACACGGCGACCTGGACGCGTCTTTGATCAGCCCTAAAAAGACCCTTGACGTGCACATGGGTTCCGACGGCCAGGCCTTCGAGTGTACCCGCTGTCACACCACCACCGGCCATCGAATCGCCGGCCGGGTCTATTCCACGCCGGCGTCCATCGACCGGAAAAGTCTGGTGGAGCATGATCTGGTGCCGAAAATCATGTGCGAATCCTGCCACACCGCCAGTCCGCATGAAATCGGAGACAAAATGAACGATCATACGGACCGCGTGGCCTGTCAGAGTTGCCATATCCCGACATTCGCCAGGGAGCATCCCACCAAAATGTGGTGGGACTGGTCCAAGGCGGGGAAACTCAAAGACGGCAAACCCTATCAGGAACTCGGCGAATTCGACCGGCCGGTTTACAAGTCCATCAAGGGAGAATTCCGCTGGGAAAAGGACGTTATTCCTGAATATTACTGGTATAACGGCTCCATCACCACATTAAAGGCCAATGACACGATCGATCCGTCCGTCACCGTGCCGGTAAGCTGGCCCGTCGGCAGCCGGGACGATGCGAATTCCCGCATTTTTCCGTTTAAGGTGCACCGGGGAAAACAGCCCTACGATAAGGTTAACAAGAATCTTATCGCGGCCCTGCTTTCACCCACGGTTGACGGATACTGGAAAACCTTCGACTGGGATGACGCCATCCGGCGGGGCATGGACATCATGGGCCTTCCCTATTCCGGGGAACTCGGGTTCGTTGATTCCAAATACGTGTTTCCGTCCACCCATATGGTGGCCCCCAAAGACGACGCCGTAAGCTGCCGGGAATGCCATCGGCGCGAGAACGGCCGCATGGCCAATCTTTCCGGTTTTTACATGCCCGGCCGGGATTATTTCAAATTGCTGGATATGGGGGGATGGGCCATTGTGTTGGCGGCGTTTCTCGGGGTGCTGGTTCACGGGCTGAGCCGGATATTTCTCAATGGCGGCAAAAGGAAATAACAAGATGTCGAAAAAAATGAAACCCGTTTATCTGTATACGCGTTATGAGCGATCCTGGCACTGGCTCCAGATGGCGCTGATCTTCATTCTGTTGATCACCGGCCTTGAAGTGCATGGCGTTTTCACCCTGTTCGGATTCAAGCGGGCCGTTGCCATACACAACTTTACGGGAATTTCGTGGCTGATCGCCTTTGCGTTTTTTATCTTCTGGCTGTTTACCACCGGGGAATGGAAACAGTATATCCCTACCACCAAAAAACTGTTTGCCGTTATGCTTTATTATGGATACGGCATCTTCAAAGGCCAGCCGCACCCGGTGCCCAAGCGCAAGGAAGCCAAACATAACCCGCTGCAGCGCCTGACCTACCTTGGTCTGGCGGCCTTGCTGCTGCCGCTGCAAATGATCAGCGGACTGCTTTACTGGACTTACAACTCCTGGCCGGCCGACTGGCCCTTTTTCAACGCTCTGACCCTGGGAATGGTAGCATTTGTACATATGGCCCTGGCATTTGCCATTCTTGGTTTCATTATCGTCCATGTGTATATGACCACAACCGGGCACACCTTGTTTGCGCACATAAAAAGCATGATCACGGGATGGGAGGAAATTGAGGAAGACGAGCCCATCGAGGCATGGGAATACAAAAAACACGCTTGACAAGTTAAAAATATCCTGTTAGCGATTGATTCGTAAATAAAAATTCTTGTGTGCGGTCGGTAAAATGAATTATAGAGCCAATTTCAACATCCTGATACTTATTCTCATCCTCATCGTCGCTGTAGGCGGCGGCGGGGGCGGGTGTTGATAATGGCCTGATTTAAAACAGATAAAATCAAAAAAGACCGTTATCAGCACCAAAGCTGATAACGGTCTTTTTTTTCCATGGAGGGTCAGATCATGCATAGCGACAAGGCCAAAAAAGGGATAGAACGCGCGCCGCACCGGTCTTTGCTCAAGGCCATCGGATACACGGACGAAGAAATCGGGCGCCCCCTGGTCGGCATCGCCAATTCGGTCAACAGCATCGTGCCGGGGCATGTGCACCTGGACAGGATCACCGAAGCGGTCAAGGCCGGGATTTATATGGCCGGCGGGACCCCCGTTGAGTTCGGGGTCATCGGCGTTTGCGACGGCATTGCCATGAATCATGTGGGCATGAAGTATTCCCTGGGCAGCCGCGAGCTGATCGCCGATTCGGTGGAAGTCATGGCAACGGCCCACGCCTTTGACGCCATGGTGATGGTTCCCAACTGCGACAAAATCGTGCCCGGCATGCTCATGGCCGCGGCCCGGCTGGATCTGCCGGCGATTTTCATCAGCGGCGGTCCCATGCTGGCCGGCCGGCACCCCTTTGATCCGACACGGAAAGTGGACCTGATATCGGTTTTCGAGGCCGTTGGCGCGGTGCGGGCCGGAAAAATGGCCGAGGAAGAACTGCTGGCCATCGAGGATGCTGCCTGCCCCACCTGCGGGTCCTGTTCCGGCATGTTTACCGCCAATTCCATGAACTGCCTGACCGAGGTTATCGGCCTGGGCCTTCCCGGCAACGGGACGATCCCGGCGGTGATGTCGGCCCGATTGCGCCTGGCAAAACTTGCCGGCATGAAAATCATGGAACTGCTGGAAAAAAAGATTACCCCCCGGTCCATCCTCACGCCGGCGGCGTTTGAAAACGCCCTGACCGTGGATATGGCCCTGGGGTGTTCCACCAACACGGTGCTGCATCTGATGGCCCTGGCCCATGAGGCCGGAACGCCCATCGCCCTGGACCTGATCAACGAGATCAGCGGGCGCACGCCCCATCTCTGCTCGTTGAGCCCGGGGGGCAGGCACCACATCGAGGATCTTCATAACGCCGGCGGACTGCCGGCCCTGATGAAGATCCTGCTGGAGAAAGGATTGCTTCATGGTGACGCCATAACCGTCACCGCCGGCACTGTACGCGATAATGTCGCGTCGGCAAGGGTCCTTGATCCGGACGTGATCCGTCCCTTAGACAATCCGTATCACGAAAAAGGCGGCCTGGCTGTATTGTTCGGCAATCTCGCGCCCAACGGTTGCGTGGTCAAACAGTCCGCGGTGGTGGAACAGATGATGCGGCACCAGGGACCGGCAAGGGTTTTTGATTCCGAGGAAGACGCGAGCAAAGCCATCCTCGGGGGCAAAATCAATAAAGGCGACGTGGTGGTGATCCGCTATGAAGGCCCCATGGGCGGGCCGGGCATGCGGGAAATGCTGACCCCGACTTCGTCGATTGCGGGCATGGGACTTGACGCCCATGTGGCTCTGATCACGGACGGCCGTTTCTCCGGAGGAACCCGGGGAGCCGCCATCGGCCACGTGTCCCCCGAGGCCATGCAGCAGGGACCCATTGCCGCGGTCCGGGAAGGCGATATGATCGCCATTGATATTCCGGATAAAAAGATTACTCTGATGGTTGATGACGCCGAGATCAAAACGCGGCTGACCACATGGCAAAAACCCGCGCCCCGCATCACAAAGGGCTATATGGCCCGGTATGCCCGGATGGTTTCATCCGCGGACAAGGGCGCGGTCATGGAATAAAACAGGAATCATGAAAAACATCAATCACCCAAACCGTATCCGGCCGCTGCAATCTCCTGCTGGTCGGAAGCGATATTCTAAGGAAGAGTGAATATGAGCAAAATGACGGGAGCGCAGATCCTGCTGCGCATGTTAAAGGAAGAAGGGGTGGATACCATTTTCGGATATCCCGGGGGCGCGGTGCTCGATATTTATGATGAGCTTTACCGCTCCGATATGCGGCACATCCTGGTACGCCACGAACAGGGCGCCATTCACGCGGCCGACGGCTATGCACGGGTAACGGGCAAGGTGGGGGTCTGCATGGTGACGTCGGGGCCCGGGGCCACCAACACGGTGACGGGAATCGCCAATGCTTATATGGATTCCATTCCCGTGGTTATCTTCACGGGTCAGGTGCCGACAAAACTCATCGGCAACGATGCGTTTCAGGAAGTCGATATCGTGGGCATCACCCGGCCCTGCACCAAGCACAACTACCTGGTAAAAGATATTAAAAAACTGGCGCAGATCATCCGGGAGGCGTTTCACATCGCCCGGTCCGGACGGCCCGGCCCGGTGCTCATTGATATACCCAAAGATATTTCCAACGGCACCACGACCTTCAAGCTGCCCGACGAGCCGGAACTGCGCTCCTACAATCCGACGTATGTGCCCAACCGCCGGCAGCTCACCAAGATCGTGGATCTGATCAAGGCAGCCAAAAAGCCGATCATCTTTTCCGGGGGGGGCGTCAACCTGTCCAAAGCCCATCGCGAACTGACGGCCCTGGCGCAAAAAACAAAAATCCCGGTAACCAGCACGCTTATGGGACTGGGCGGATTTCCCGGAACCGATCCGCTGTGGCTGGGGATGATCGGCATGCACGGCACCTATCGGGCCAACATGTCCGTATCCGAGTGCGACCTGATGATCGCCGTTGGCGTGCGATTCGACGACCGGGTAACCGGGAAGATCGATGAATTTGCCGTCAATGCCAAAATCGTGCAGATCGACATCGATCCGACCTCCATCCAGAAAAATATCCAGGTGGCGGTGCCGGTGGTGGGCGACTGCAAGATCACCCTGGAAATTTTAAACCAGATGCTGGAAAACGAAGATCTCGGCGATCTCGATGAGATCCGCAAACCCTGGCGCGACCAGATTGACGCCTGGCGGAAAACCGCCCGGCTCTCCTATAAACAGAGCGAGCGGATCAAGCCCCAGTACGTGATCGAAAAGCTCTTCGAGCTGACCCGGGGTGAGGCCGTCATTACCACCGAAGTGGGCCAGAACCAGATGTGGGCGGCTCAGTACTATCATTATCCCGAACCCGGCCGGTTCATTTCTTCGGGCGGGCTGGGAACCATGGGCTTCGGATTTCCCGCGGCCATCGGCGCACAGGTGGGCATGCCGGATAAAACCGTGGTGGACATCGCCGGAGACGGCAGCATCCAGATGAACATCCAGGAAATGGCCACGGCCGTACAGTACAAACTGCCGGTCAAAATCGTAATTTTAAACAACGGGTGTCTCGGCATGGTGCGGCAGTGGCAGGAACTCTTTTACGACCGCCGGTATTCCTCCACACAGTTCGTTCACCTTCCGGATTTCGTAAAACTGGCGGAGGCATATGGCGCGGTGGGTTTGCGTGCAACCAAACCCGAAGAGGTGGAAGCGATCTTAAAACAAGGGCTGGAGACGCCCAATACCGTGATCATGGAATTTGTGGTGGAACCCGAGGAATGCGTCTATCCCATGGTGCCCGCTGGCGCGCCCATCACCAACATGCTGCTGGTTTAATCGGATAAGGTTTTTAAGAGAATACAGCGAGGATATTAAAATGAAAGAAGAAAAACACATACTCTCCATTCTCGTGGATAATCAGCCGGGGGTCCTGTCGCGGATCGTGGGCCTGTTTTCCGGCCGGGGATACAATATCGACAGTCTGTGCGTGGCCGAGACCACCGAACCCCATGTGTCCCGCGTGACCATGGTGACCGAAGGCGACGCCCCGATTCTGGAACAGATCAAAAAACAGCTCAACAAGCTCATCAATATCATCAAGGTATCGGATTTGACCGATCAGGATACCGTGGTGAGGGAAATGGTGCTGGTAAAAGTCGGAGCCAAGGCCGAACACCGGGCCGAGATCCTGCGCGTCACCGATATTTTCCGGGGAAGCGTGGTGGATGTGGGCCAGGAGCATTATACCATCATGGCCACCGGCAATGCCGAGAAGATGTCGGCCCTTTTAAACCTTTTAAAACCCTATGGGATCCGCGAAATCGCCAGGACCGGCAGCATTGCCCTGGCCCGGGACCTGAAGACGAAATAGTAAGACAACCGCTTAATTTTTTTAATTTATTTTAACGGGGTTAAAATTTTTGACCCTAAACCAATGATACCAGGAGGAACAGACCATGGCAAAAATCGATTTTGGCGGCACCGTGGAAGACGTGATCACCGCGGATGAATTTTCAATAGACAAAGCCCGTGAAATCCTGAAAAAGGAAACCATCACCATCCTCGGATACGGCGTTCAGGGACCGGCCCAGGCGTTAAACCTCAGAGACAACGGCATTAACGTGATCATCGGCCAGCTCGAAGGCGACGAATACTGGGATAAAGCGATTGCCGACGGATTTGTTCCAGGAAAAACATTGTTTCCCCTTGCCGAAGCCGCCAAAAAAGGAACCATCATCATGGTGCTGCTCTCCGACGCCGGCCAGACCGCCACATGGCCCATTGTCAAGGAATGCCTCAACCCGGGGGATGCTCTTTATTTTTCCCACGGGTTTTCCATTGTCTACAAGGAACAGACCGGCATCATTCCGCCCAAAGACGTGGATGTGATCCTGGTGGCGCCCAAAGGATCGGGCCGCAGCGTGCGGGCCAATTTCCTGGCCGGAGCCGGCATCAACTCCAGTTATGCCATTGAGCAGGATTTTACCGGCCGGGCAAAGGAACGGACCCTGGCCATCGGCATTGCCATCGGGTCGGGATATCTTTTCCCCACCACGTTCCAGCGGGAAGTTTACAGCGACCTGACCGGAGAGCGGGGCGTGCTCATGGGATGCCTGGCCGGCGTCATGGAAGCCCAGTACAATACCCTGCGGCAGCACGGACACAGCCCCAGCGAAGCTTTCAACGAAACCGTGGAAGAGCTGACCCAGAGCCTGATCCGCCTGGTGGATGAAAACGGCATGGACTGGATGTTTTCCAACTGCTCCACCACGGCCCAGCGCGGCGCCCTGGACTGGGCTCCCCGGTTCCGTGACGCGGTCAAACCCGTGTTTGCCGAACTTTATGAAAGCGTGGCCACAGGAAAAGAAACCAAACGGGTGTTGGAAGCCAACAGCGCTCCCGATTACAAGGTCAAGCTCCAGGCCGAGCTGGACGCCATCAAGAATTCCGAAATGTGGCAGGCCGGCGCCGCCGTCCGGTCCCTGCGGCCGGATCGCCGCGGTAAATAATTTCCTACATTATCAGAGGGGACGGATATTGAATCCGTCCCCTTTCAAGTGAAGATCGGGGAACACATGGAAGCGATTCAACTATACGACACGACTTTGCGGGACGGTACCCAGGGCGAAAAAATCAGCTTTTCGGCCCAGGATAAACTGCGCATCGCCCGTCAGCTTGATGACCTTGGGGTCCATTATATCGAAGGCGGCTGGCCCGGAGCCAACAGCAAAGACGACGAATTCTTTGCCGCGGTCCGGTCCGAGCATTTTGAGAACACAAAAATCGTTGCCTTCGGCGCCACCCATAAAGCCGACATTGCCGTTGAAGACGACCGGCTGTTAAACGCTATTATCACCAGCGGCGTTTCCGCCGCCACCATCTTCGGAAAGACATGGGATCTACAGGTGGAAAAAATCCTTCGCATCGGCCTGGATCGGAACCTGGAATTGATCAGGGAGTCCGTGGCTTATCTCAAGGCCCATCCCATGGAGGTCCATTATGACGCCGAGCATTTTTTCGACGGGTACAGGGACAACCCCGGCTACGCCATGGAAACGCTGGCGGCGGCATTGGAAAGCGGGGCCGACAGCATAATGCTCTGCGACACCAACGGCGGCACCCTGCCCCATGAAATCGAAGAAATGACGGCCGACGTCCGGGACTATTTCAGCGGCCGCACCACTGTCGACGGCAGGCCCGTCCGCCTGGGGATTCATACCCACAACGACACCGGCATGGCCATCGCCAATTCCATTGCCGCGGTGCGGGCCGGGGCGACGATTGTCCAGGGCACCATCAACGGATACGGGGAGCGGTGCGGGAACGCGGATCTGACGGCCATCATTCCCGTCCTGAAAGTAAAAATGGGGTATCCCTGCATCACGGATGAAAACCTGAAAAAACTGCGCCGGGTATCGCTGTTTGTGAGCGAGACCGCCAACATGACGCCGTTTAATCCCCGGCCTTTCGTGGGAAAAAGCGCTTTTGCCCACAAGGGCGGAATGCATGTCAACGCCATCATGAAGGAACCCCGGGCTTACGAACACATGGACCCCGAACTGGTGGGCAACCGCCGCCGGGTCCTGGTATCCGATATGTCGGGCAAGAGCAACATCGAATATAAGGCAAAGGAACTTGGCATTCCCCTGGAAGGCAACGGCATCGACAGCCGTGAAATTATTTCCGAGATCAAGCGCCTTGAACAGGAAGGATTCCAGTACGAGACGGCCGACGGGTCACTCCAGATCCTGATGGAAAAACTTTCCAAACAGTTCAGCCCGCAATTTGAACTGGCCTCCTTTCGGGTCACGGTGGAAAAAAACAGGGACCGGCCCTGCCACTCCCATGCCATGATCAAGATCGCCGTTGGGGACCAGTTGGAAGAGATCACCGCCGCCGAAGGCAACGGCCCGGTCAGTGCATTGGACAATGCCCTGCGAAAGGCTCTGAACCGGGTATTCGCAAATGAGATCGACCCGGTGCGGCTGGTGGATTTCAAGGTACGGGTACTCGACGGCCGGGACGGTACCGGGGCACGGGTGCGGGTGCTTATCGAATCCCGTGACCAGGACAGCATCTGGACCACCATCGGCGTGTCCGAAGATATCATCGAGGCAAGCTGGCAGGCCTTGGCGGACAGTTTTCAGTATAGACTGGCAAAAAAACTAAAGCAGCAGAAAAAAGTATCCTAACGGCGGCTCAGAGATGAAAACGCAACTGCATTTTAACAAATCGATTGCCTGGGAAAAAACCATGAAAGAAAAAGTCTTTATTTTCGATACCACCCTGCGGGACGGCGAACAATCCCCCGGGGCCAGCATGAACCCGGCGGAAAAAGTCCGGCTGGCCACACAACTGGAAAAACTCGGCGTAGATATCATCGAGGCGGGTTTTCCGGCGGCTTCAGAAGGGGATTTCGAAGCCGTTACCCAGGTGGCCAAAAAAATCACCAACGCGGAAGTGGCGGCCCTGGCCCGGGCAACGGTCAATGATATCGACCGGGCTTGGAAGGCGGTCTGTCACGCGGCCCACCCGCGAATCCATACCTTCCTGGCCACCTCGGACATTCACATGAAATACAAGCTCAACATGAGCCGGGAAGAGGTGCTGGAATCAGCCGTCAACGCCGTCAAATACGCCAAACGCTACACCGACAACATCGAGTTTTCCGCCGAGGACGGCTCACGGTCGGACCCGGACTTTCTCTGCAAAGTGTTTGAAGCCGTCATTGACGCGGGCGCCAAAACCGTGAACCTGCCCGATACGGTCGGCTATGCCATTCCCAGCGAGTTCGGCGAGCTGGTAAAATATGTTATGACGCATACCCCCAACATCGGCAAGGCGGTATTAAGCGTCCACTGTCACAACGACCTGGGCCTGGCCACGGCCAACACGCTTGCCGCCATCAAAGCCGGAGCACGGCAGGCCGAAGTCACCATCAACGGCATCGGCGAGCGGGCCGGCAACACCTCCCTGGAGGAGGTGGTCATGACCCTTAACACCCGGCCCACTTTCGCGCCGGTCACCACCGGGATTCAGACCCACCAGATCTATTCGGTCAGTCGGCTGGTGAGTCTGATCACCGGCATCCTGGTGCAACCCAACAAGGCCATTGTCGGGGCCAACGCGTTTGCCCATGAAGCGGGCATTCACCAGGACGGCGTACTGAAAAACCCCATGACATATGAAATCATGCGGCCCGAAACCATCGGCCTGACCGCCACCCGCATGGTTATGGGCAAGCATTCCGGCAAGCACGCGCTCCTCAAGCACCTGACCACCATGGGATATGATCTGTCCGATGAAGAGCTGCGGACCGTGTTTAAAAAATTCAAGGCACTGGCGGACAAGAAAAAGAATGTGACCGACGAGGACCTTGAAGCTCTGGTCACCCAGGAAGTGTTGCGGACCGCTGATATCTATGGCCTGGTCTATCTCCAGGTGACCAGCGGCACCACCGTCCTGCCCATGGCGACTGTCAAGCTGCGCATCAACGGCGTTGAACATGTGGGCACAGGCGGCGGCAACGGCCCCATTGACGCGGCATACAACGCCATCGCCAAGCTCACGGGCACCAAGTCCAAACTGATGCGGTTCACCATCAGTGCGCTCACGGGCGGCACCGACGCCCAGGGCGAGGTGACGGTCCGTCTCAAGGAGGATATCATGGTGGCTCTGGGCAAAGGCGCGGACCCGGATATCATCACGGCTTCGGCTCTGGCCTACATCAACGGCCTCAACCGCCTGGAATACCTGCGCCAGAATCCGGCCACGACAACGGACGTGCTGTAAGGGCAGACGCAAGTGAACTAAATACTTCCAGCATCCCGAAGGCTAAAGGCCAAACTGCGCAAAAGGGTCAGTCCTATTGCGCGGCTGGCCTTTATTTTTTGGGTCAGCCTATTGCCCAAAAAAATTCTCAGCAGACAATAAGACAGCTTTCGGCGGAAGGATGCTTTAACGGCATGCATCCTCGGGACATCCGCTGATGTCGTCGCTGAGGCGGTTGAGCTCGGCTATGTATTGTGTTGACCTGTTCAGATAAAATGCCAGGGGTTTTGAAAAACTCTTTCCCAGCATACCATCGATGAACATCAGGCTGATATGGCGTTCCAGCTTAAGCACTGAATGGGCTTTCAGCAACAGGCGCCGCTCATCCGGGGTCATGCCGCAGAGGATTTTATTCAGGGCCGTCCATGCCCTGGGCTGGTACATCCAGAAATAGAGCAGATCCAGCATGGTGATGATTAGCATGTTGAGGGTCTGCCGGGCTTCCTCGGACGCGGAATCGAGCCACTGCTCCGGTTTTTGGAGCAATTCCGTCACATCCTTTTCCGGAAAAAGCATCTCCAGGCGGGCGTAAATATCAATAAACGCCTTGATCCTGTTCCGGTAATCGCTGATGCGGTGGCGGATATTGCGGGCACGATCCACGGTGCCTTCGATGAAACCGGCCACAAAATCCGACGCGGCTTTGGAGATCACCGCCGCCCACTGCTGCAGGATGCCGGCCGCGTCGGCGGCGCCCGCCAGTAAAAGGATCCCGCCCGCCGCCTCGTTGAAGGCGAATGCCACGGGGATGGAAAAAATACTGCGGAAAAAATTCGCGAACGCTGCTTCGGGCGGCAGACCCCGATAAAGATTGTGACTGGTAAGATAAATGCCATTAGCCAGCGCCATAATGGCGTAAAGTACAACCGGATGGGTGGAAACCGTGACCCCCAGTCCCTGTTTGAGAAGCAGCGTCTTGATGAAATAATCAAGCAGCGGTACGGAAAAGCCGGTATACATCAATGAGTCCGAGAGCCGATCCCAACTGATGTAATCATTCCAGCGAATCAGCGGGGACCGCCGGACGCCGCCGCCGCCCAGCACGGACTGGAGAACGTTTCGCAGTCCCGTGATGCCGAACCATATGAATGCTCCGAAAAATGCCAGGACCCACCAGTCATATGTCAAAAAAAACGTCAGAAATGCCGGAATGAAACCAAAGGCGATTTTAAGGCTGTTTTTAAGACGGGTATGCAGATAACGCCACGCACGAAATTTGCGTTCGGTTTCCGCGGCGGATTTCCCAAGGGAAAGCCGATTGGGACTGACCGGCTGCAGCCCGCCCAGGGTGACGACATTGCCGCGATCCACCATGCGCGTCGAATTTTCACGGGCATACCACTCCTTGCGGCATTGCATGCCGGCATACCCCAGGCCCGGAATCATCCTGATGAGTTGCAACACGCGCGGAAACATTTTTTCCGCATCACCACCCTGCGTATATTTAAGGTGCAATTCGGTATCCACATGGAACGGAATGGTCAGTCGGGGCGATTCTTTTTCCTCGCGAACGGCCTTCTGCGCCCGCCGCGGCAGGGAATCCATCACCACCAGCCCCATCCCGTGAAGCCTCGGCGACTGGCCGGTGGAATCGCTTCCCACCCGAGGCTTCAAAGGCCTGACCGTATACATATTCTTGAAGGTTTCCAGATCAGCAAGTATTGTTCTGAATTTGTCGACCCGAGCCCGGTCCACCGGATTGGGGCTTAACCGAAGGCCGTCGATCATTTCAAGGGTCATCTTCTTCAACTGGATGACGTTGCCGCTGTTGATGGCCGCCTGAAGTCCGGCGATTTGCGGAACCTGGTCTAGTTTGCCGCCGGCGTAATCCTTGAGGTTGAATATTTCCAGCCGGGTAATTCGGCCACCGCAATCATAGAGCATCTCCAGAACATCCTCGGCCCGCATGTTGGTGAGATTGAGGGTAATACGATAACCGGAATGGAGCACGGAAAGATGGTCCACGAGCTCACATGGGAATAGCCCCATCATGGCCGGCATTTTCTCAAGCTCGGATGGCCGGCTGATGTCGGGGACGTCGGGATTGTCTCCGGGTTCGAGAAACAGATCATGGATGATATCCGTATCCAGCTCGTCCATGCGGTTGACGATGACTCGCATGCGCCGCCGCTCATCCTCATCAGCCGCGGGGTACAGATCGCGGAGATTCCGGACCCTTTCCTGCATCAGAGGAAGAAGCCGGGTATGGATAAATTTGGCAAGATGCAGCAGGGAAGCCTGGCCCAGGCCGACGAATCTTGAAAAATCAGCGGGATCCAACGGCGCCAAATCAATACCCAGATCCCGGTTGACAGCAAGGCGATGATGCCGGTTGAAATTCTCCAGCATGGCCATGACATGCCGGCGCTGGTATTCCGATACCCGGCGTCCCTCGTCCATGAGCTCACGCACGGAGGGCTGATGGAGAAACTTAATAAAATCGTCGGGATCGGAAAAGCCGCGGGGCACCCATATAAGCTGGGCGAAACGATCATAAAACCGAGCGGAAAATTCAATGCCCACGCGCACCGTAATCCCCATGATGGCCGCGGCTTCGAGAAGCTCGGCCGCGGTTTCCGGCCGGATGAAATTGTAATAGATCACTCTGAGCCGCCGTATTCCCTTGATCCAGGCATCCATGATCAGGTGGGTGGCGGACTTGCGGCCCTTTGTGTTTGCGTCATGCACATGATCGTCAAAAGCAAGCTGATTCCATTCCTCGGGCATTTCCAGAAGATGATATTTCCTCAGATATAACCTTACAATACGAGGCTTTCCCATGGCCACCAGACGAAAATCATGGGCCAGAACCAGTTGCCTGTGATCATTGCCGCCGGCCCGGACAAGATCCTTCATGATCTCGATCAGAACCCGGCCGGTATTGAGTTGCAGGTCCTGATTGGTGCTGCAAACCACCTCGTCGCGAAGGGCACGGAGAGCGGAAAGCCGATGAGATATCTGGCCGCCTTCCAAAGACTTGAGAAGATGAATCACGGCATAAGCAATGCGCAATCCCTTGGATTCAGCCATCTCCTTGATGCCGCGCGGATGAAACTGGTGAAAAAACCGTCGCTGGGTCTGAAGCTGGGATGTGTCCGCGGCAAGCATATCATTGACTATCTGGACCAGGTAATGATCCCTGCGATCAAAAAAAATAATCGATTTTCGCGACGATGATATCTCTTTCAAGACTCGCTCCGCTGCCGCTCGAAATATGGTCTGGTCTGGGCTAAAGCTCCAATAAGGTTTTTCGATTTCATTGTCTTTTAACGATGAAATTCACCGGAGCGCTCCGGTTGATAAATGATATCGACAATGCGCACTCTGATGGTACCTCCGCCCGGAAGGGGCCATTCAATGACGTCCCCGATGGAAAGTCCAAGCAGCGCGCTCCCCACGGGAGCAAGAATGGAAATCCGATCCGTTTTCCCCTGGACATCCTTGGGATAGGCCAGGGTCATGCAGAATTCCTCACGGGTGTTTTCGTTAATGAATCGAACCGTCGAATTCATGGTGACCACCGTGGGCGGCATCTGCCGGGGATCGACGATGTCAGCGCGATCAAGCTCGTCTTGAAGGGCATCCTTGCCGGGAAATGCGTTTGCGGGCAGACCTTCCAGCAGGGCTTCGAGCCTCTCAAAATCATGGGACGACATGGTAAGTCGAGGTTTATTATCCATTGGGTTTCCTTGTTGTAAAATCATTCAAAACAGCAATAAGGCGATTTTTCCCCTCCGTGACGCGGCTTTTTGCCGAAGTTACCGGGATCATATTGGTTTGGGATGCTTTTGACAAGCACAAATATTGATGTTTTCCGGTACTGGAGCCCGGGTGTGATCCCGGCATGATCCGATTATTGACAATCTTTAAAAAGTGGGCTAAAGGCTTAAAAAGAAAGAAAAATGAAAAATAAACGCTCGACCTTTTGGCATGGGGAGAATGACATGGCGACATTTACATACAGGGATAAAACTTATGACATCGATGACCGGAATTTTTTAACGGACCGTGACGCGTGGGATGATAATTTCGCCGAGGGCATGGCGCGGAAACTCAACATGGCCGGCGGACTGACGACCGATCACTGGAAGGTCATCCACTTCATCCGCAAAACTTTTACCGAAACCGGCGAAACTCCGCTTGTTTACCAGGTGTGCAAGGCATGCGGGCTGACATCGAAGACCCTCAAAAACCTTTTCCCCACCGGCTATCTGCGGGGCGCGTGCCTGCTGGCCGGCCTCTCATACCAGGATCGCCTGATAAACTACTACGGCGAAGCCGCGCCCAAAGCGCCCGCACCGGCATCAAAAGAAACGCCCGTTAAAACCTACCGGATCAACGTTATCGGCTTTCTGGTGGATCCCGGCGAATGGGACGAAGACTATGCCTGGCATCGCGCCCAGGAAATGCATATCCGACTGAGCGACGCCCACTGGCGCATCATCCATTCCATGAGGGAAAGCTATAAGAAGACCGGCTTGGTGCCCACTATATTCGAAGTCTGCGAAAACAACGGGATTGAAATCATCGAACTGGAGCACCTGTTCCCCTCGGGATATCATCGCGGGGCAAACAAAATCGCGGGGCTGCCGTCGATATTTCAGAAAATATAGAAGCTGTTTCAAAACCTCAGATGGAGTTTTGAAACAGCTTCGAAAGCAGTAAATGTCTCCATAGATACAAAACTTATTTAATGACCAGCGCATCGGCCACGACTTCCCACAAATACTTTACGGGAATATGGTCTATTTCGTTTTCGGCCAGCAGGGCTTTGATCTGTCCGTGGCACGAGTGACAGGGAAGGATGATCATCTCGGCCCCGCACCGGCGGATCTGCTCGATCTTTTTCCGGCCGTAATGAATCCGCTCCTCCTTAAACGGCGTCAGCAGGGTCCCTCCGCCGCCGCCGCAGCAGTATTGATTGGCCTTTGAAGGAAAAAGATCCACCCAGTCGCTCACGCACTGACCCAGAATCCACCTGGGCTCTTCGTAGTATCCATGACCGAACATCTCTTCGGATTTGCGGCAGTAATTGCATGGATCATGATAGGCCGCCCGTTGAGTGATCATGGTTTTGTCAATTTTGATCCGGCCGGATTTAAGATAATCCACCAGCAGGTCAAAGACCGTGAACGCTCCGTATTTGTCGAAAAACTCCGGAAACCATTTCTGCAACCCGTACCGGGTCGCCAGGTAGGCGTGCCCTCACTCCGGATACATGAGATTCTTGATCTCCAGTCGCTCCATGTGTTCGACGATGCGCTCCACAAAAACTTTCATGGCCGCATCGTCGCCGGAAAACAAACCCCAGTTGACTCCCTCCCAGTTGACGCTGGGCAGGGTCCAGTCCTCGCCGGCGACATGAAAAATCTTCCACCAGTGAACCAGGTCTTCGTTCTGGGTGTTGACCAGTTTGTTATGCAGGGTATGGAGCAGGTTGGCGCCTTTTTTGTCAAACGGCACTGAAAAATCCTCATATCCGGGCTCGCCGGCGAGCTCCTCGGCCACATCCTCGATGATAAAACGAAAATCATCTTCGGGCAGACCCAGGTTGTTGCCGGTTTCCAGGCCCAGGGCCACGCCTTTGTGAATCATGCCCGGCACCTTTTCCCGCTCCACCATGCCCCGGGCGGTCCGGATGATGTTGACGATGTTGATCCCCATGGGGCAGGCATGTTCGCATTTGCCGCACATGGTGCAGAGCCACGGCAACGGGGAGTCGATCAGTTCCGAATCCCTGCCCAGCAGGACCATGCGGACGATTTTTCGGGGATCAAAACCGCTGATCCCGGTGATGGGGCATCCGGCCGCGCAGGCGCCGCAGGCCAGGCACATGTCCGTGATGCTGCCGATCGGGCGCAACGGCGCGCTTTGCGTTATGTCAGATGGATTTCTGTCGGTGATGGTCGTCATGATAATATTGATCAAACCTTTATAAACTTATTGGATAGAGCCGCAAACCTTCGGTTTATTCCTTCGGGCGTCTTAATAAATTACAGTGCGGCTTCGATGGCATCCATGATGCCGCTGTCCTCAAAATCGGTCAGGACCGAGGCGCTGTTGGGGCAGACGGCCGCACATGCCCCGCACCCCTGGCAGGCCGCGGCATCCACCATGACCTTTTTTTCCCGGAGATCGATATACCGCGCTTCATAGGGGCAGATCTCGATGCACAGCTCACACTGGGAGCAGATGGCATGTCGGACCCGGGCAGAATGCCGCTGGTCCCCGATGCGGGTCCGGCCGAGGATGCGCCAGGCGCGGTAAGCGGCGGCCTCGCCTTCGGCCATGGCTTCTCTGGCATTGGCCGGGGCCCGGCATAGTCCGGCGACAAAAATTCCCTCACGGCCGGTATCCATTGGCCGCCATTTCGAGTCGGCCTCATGAATAAAACCGTCTAGAGTGACGCGGATGCCGAATACCGCGGCTAAATCATCAACGGACGATGGGATGAGGCCGGTTGACAGGGCGACCAGATCCGGCGTGAGCCTGATGTCCTCACCCATGACCGGATCGCGGCCGCAAACCACAACGGTCCCGTTTTCCACCGTCACCGACGGCTTCTGCTCCGGATCAAAGGGAATAAAAAAAACGCCGGCGGCCCGGGCCTCGGTGTAAATTTTTTCCAGGTCCCCATAGGTCATGATGTCCCGGTAAAAGACCCATATTTTGATATCCGGACGCTGTTTCTTAAGTATCAGGGCATTTGAAAGAGCCTTGGCGCAGCAGATCCGGCTGCAGTAGTTGTTGGGTTCCTCCCGTGAGCCCGCGCACTGGATCATGACCACGGAACCCGGCGGATCAAAGGCATTTTCCGTCGCGTAAAGCCGGCGCTCCAGTTCGAACTGGCTGATCACGTTGTCATGGGAACCCATGCCGTATGCGTTGGTTTCCGCGGGCTTCCCGCCGACAGCCAGC
>QZJS01000034.1 GCA_003597945.1 Desulfobacteraceae bacterium
TCACGTACGCTAAGTACTCTGCATTCTTCGATATTGCGCAAGCCTTGATCTTGAACTTTTTACAAGGCCGTCCGATGGCGACTTTTTACGAGACTATCAATGGTTGATATTACAGGAAATATTCCGGTTTTACATGGCCCAGGGACCGAAAAATATTTCCCTTGATATTCCTGTTATTTCTGTAGAGCTGTTTGAGCAGCGTTTTGATTTCCTTGCGTTTGGAAATTTTTGCAGTGGGGCAAGGATTGTCAAATTTCGGAAATTCGTTGGTATCGGCAAATCGCCTGATCCGTGATTCGTCCACAAAGGCCAGCGGACGAATCACGGTGATCTTGCCGTCAAAAAATATCTGCTTGGGTCGCATGGTATACATGGCGCCCGCATAACAGATATTGATGAAAAAGGTTTCGATAATATCGTCCTTATGATGTCCGAAAGCTACTTTGTTACAGTTGAGTTCTTCAGCAACTTCAAAAATCCGTTTACGGCGCAGCCGGGCACATAAAAAACAGGGATTTTCCCGATTTGCCTCACTATGAGCCAAAACGCCGCAGTCGGTATGTTCCACCCGGAGGGAAAAACCGGACCGACGGCACCATTCCGACAACTCCGGGGCAAAACCCGGTTCAAAACCGGGATCGATATAAACCCCGTAAAGCGCATATGACACGGGAATGCGCGAGCGGCGCTCATCTAAAGCCCAAAGCATGGTCAGGCTGTCTTTGCCGCCGGACACGCCCACAAGTATCCGGTCACCGTCTTCAATCATCCGGTAATGATGGACGGCTTTGCCGATATCACGGTTTATATAGCGGTAACCATCGCCGGCGCCGCATACGCGGGTAAAACGGGTCATTCCGTTTTTTCGTCGTCTTTGACAAACACCTTTCCCGATGCGATCTCCCGCAAGGCAGTGACAACATTTTCATTTCCGGGCGCATTGACCAGCCGCGGGCTGCCGTCTAACAGCTGACGAACGCGCTGTGCGGTCACATGCACCAGAAAAAAACGATTGGGTATGCGTTTCAGACAATCTTCAATCGTGACCCTTGCCATTTTCTACCTCCAAAAACTTCAATTGACGTCGCTTTATTTTCCCCCGGTAAATTCCGGTATGAAATAAAGCGCCATTACTGGATATCGATTACTTCATAATGCCGCTGCCCGGCCGGCACCTGAACCATGATCTCATCACCAAGTTTTTTACCTAAAAGGGCCTTGCCGATGGGCGATGTCACCGAGATGCGGCCCTGCTTGACATCGGATTCGTCCGGACCGACCAGCTGGTACTCAACTTCTTCTCCGGTGTCAATATTTTCCAGAATCACCGTACAGCCGAAAAATGCACTGTCTTTATTGAGCTTGGTGGGATCAATGACATTGGCATGGGCAATCTTGTATTCCAGTTCATTGATCCGTCCTTCGATAAATCCCTGGCGTTCTTTGGCCGCTGAAAATTCCGCGTTTTCCGAAAGATCACCATGGGCCCGGGCTTCTTCAATGGCCTTGATGTTCTGGGGACGAAGAATCGATTTACAGCGGCGAAGCTCATCCCGAAGCGTTTCATACCCCTGCCGGGTCATTGGTATCTGTTCCACCGTCAGACTCCTGTGCCGTCTTTGATGTATGTGGCGATCAGATCGCCCAGTTCGCTTGTTGTATAACCCATTTTACCCGCCGCAACATCCTTGATATCGTCTCGTAAGACTTTCTTGACGGCGGATTCAATGGCCGCGGCCGCATCGGGTTCACCAATGGTTTCGAGCAGCAACTGGCCTGACAAAATGGCCGCGATGGGATTGATCACCCCTTTGCCGGTATAACGGGGGGCGGACCCGCCGATAGGCTCAAACATGGAAACGCCTCCGGGGTTGATGTTGCCGCCGGCGGCGATTCCCATACCGCCCTGGATCATGGCGCCAAGGTCGGTGATGATATCACCGAACATATTGTCGGTGACGATCACGTCAAACCATTCCGGATTTTTTATCATCCACATGCAGATGGCGTCAACATGGGCGTAATCGGTTTCGATATCCGGATATTCCGTTGCCACCTCATTAAACGCTCTTTCCCAGAGATCAAAAGCATAGGTTAAGACATTGGTTTTACCGCAAAGGGTCAGCTTTTTCCTTTTATTGCGTTTCCGGCAGTATTCAAAGGCATACCGGATGCATCTTTCCACGCCTTTTCTGGTATTGATGGAATCCTGAATGGCCACTTCATCGGGGGTGCCGCGCTTTAAAGATCCGCCCGCTCCGGCATACAGGCCTTCACTGTTTTCCCGGACAACGACGAAATCGATGTCTTTGGCGGTTTTATTTTTCAACGGGGTTGAAACCCCCTCATAGAGTTTGACCGGTCGCAGATTGATGTATTGATCAAGGGTGAATCGCAGTTTCAGCAGAATCCCCTTTTCCAGAATTCCGGGTTTAACGTCCGGATGCCCGATGGCCCCCAGAAAGATCGCATCCGCTTTGGAAAGGGTCTCGATCACGTGATCGGGAAGAATTTCACCGGTTTTTTTATAATGTTCGCCGCCGATGGCATAGGGCGTGTACTGAAGTTCAAACCCATGTCTGGCGGACGCGGCATCCAATGCCTTGATTCCTTCGGCCACAACTTCCGGGCCGGTGCCGTCTCCGGGCACGACCGCGATCTGATATTTTTTTGTCATGTAATCCAATGCCTCCCTTGTCGGTCCCATCTGGTGTCATATCGTCATAATATCGACGGTCGATGGTTAAACGGTTATGGTTGAATATTAAATATGATGGTCCCGCAAAGACGCCTTTGCGGGACCATTGCATTATCAAGAAAGCTTCAGTATAATTCGATACGAAATCACGTCTCGGGTTCCGGATGATCGGAAAAACAGCCTAAGACGATTGCATACGCCCCAGAATCGTCGTTCCCGCCTGCACCCGATCACCCGTTCGGACGTTAAGCGTTGCTTCCGGCGGCAGATAGACATCCACCCGCGATCCGAAACAGATCATCCCGAATCGTTGCCCGGCGGTCATGACATCTTCTTCCTTTATATTGCAGACAATGCGCCTGGCGATCAGACCGGCTACCTGAACAAAACCGATTTTATCGCCGGCGCCGGTTTCAAGCACCACGGCGTTATGTTCATTTTTCGTGGATGCCGCCGGTCGGTCAGCCGGCATGAACGTTCCGGGGAAATAGGATATTTTTTCAATCCTTCCGGTCATGGGCACGCGGTTGACATGCACATTGAAAACCGACATGAAGATCCCGATTTTCATGCACCGGCCCGGCAGAAACGGATTGGTCTCCACAATACCGGTAAAAACAACCTTACCATCGGCAGGACAGATAACCGCGTCGGCAATATCGGGCGTAACCCTGTCCGGATCTCTGAAAAAATAACATATAAAAAGGGTAACGGCAATACCGATTAACGCGGCGATGCCGAAACCCGCCAGAGCCAGAACAAAAGTGACAAACGCCGCGGCAAAAATAAACGGCAGACCGGGCCGCGCAATGGGAAAAGCGGTCTGCGCGGGCGCGTCGGCCCATACATATTTATGAGTCATAAAAAAACCTTTGAATATACTGGATATATTTGACGGCTCTTAACGGCCGCCATAACCATTTTTTCCGGAGCGAGTAAGGTCTTTATATCAACGGCATTGATGAAGTCAACAAAAACACGAAAATATCCAGGGTATTCATGAAGATATTGACGGGATTTTCACAACCCTGAAATCGCTTTTTCCGCGTCCGATCGACGCAGGTAAAGCGGGACCAGGGTGAACGCGTCAAAAGATTTACCGGCAATAATCTGCTCTGCGCCGAGTTTCCCAACAGCAGACGCACGGATCATATGCTGTCCGGTCTCCGCAAAACAGGCGTTATCCCCGAGTTCGGTCACAATCCGATCCTTGTATGCCAGTGCGCCGTCGCCCACGAAAAGCACGGGACCGGATATGCCCGCAAGGGCTTGCTCAGGGGTTGCGGCCCGGGCAGGCCCATCCTGGAACAGGCCCGAAGCACCGCATCGGTAAAGGGCTGTATAGACTTCCCCTCTTCTGGCATCGAGCATGGCGCAAATTTGACCGGTTTTTTCCATAACAGGAACAACCAGGGCGTCTAAGGTGGAAATGCCGGCAATGGGCTTGCTTCGGGCAAGGGCAAGTCCCTTGACCGTGGCAAGGCCAATGCGCAACCCCGTGAAACTGCCCGGTCCGATAGTGACAGCAAGACCGTCGATATCTGTTGTCCGCATCCCGGCGGCTGAAAGCATGTCGCTGATGATCTCCATCAGCACTCGGGTGTGGGTTTTGCCCTGGTCGACAATGATTTCAGTTACAGGCTCGCCGTTATCGACAATGGCGGCAGCACATGTTTTTGTAGCGGTATCAACTGCAAGAATTTTCATCTATTTTTTTTCTTACGTGCGGGTTTGCACACGGGCGGCGGTTGAAAAGCGTCTTTGCCGATGGCAATGGTTATGACATCGTCAATATGGGACACGGAAATAAATTTAATTTTGCGCTTGACGACTTTGGGAATTTCAGCCAGTTCTTTTTTATTTTTTTCCGGGATAATGATGGTTTTGATGCCGGCCCGGATGGCGCCGATGGCTTTTTCCTTCAGTCCGCCGATGGGAAGAACACGGCCCCTGAGGGTGATCTCTCCGGTCATGGCCACATCCGTGTTGACGGGTTTTTCAGTAATGGCCGATATCAGGGCCGTTGCCATGGCGATGCCGGCCGACGGGCCGTCCTTGGGAATCGCGCCCGCGGGAACGTGAATATGGATATCCAGATTTTCAAAAAAATTTTTCTTCAAACCGAATGACTGGCAGTGGGAACGGGCATAGCTTACCGCGGCCCGGGCCGATTCCTGCATCACTTCCCCCAGTTGACCCGTGATGATCAGCTCTCCCTTGCCTTCCAGCAGCGACGCCTCGACATAGAGCACCTCCCCGCCCACGTTGGTCCAGGCCAGACCCGTGGCCAGGCCGACCTGGCTCTCTTCCTGATCCATTTCCGGGATATACTTGGCAACCCCCAGGTATTTCTGAAGATTGTTCCGTGTAATCACAAACGGACTTTTTTTTCCTTCCGCCACCTGTCGCGCGACTTTGCGATAAATGGTCGCCAGCTCTCGTTCCAGATTGCGCAATCCGGCCTCGGAAGTGTATTCCTCGATGATCTGCCGGATGGCGCTGTCGCTGATGGAGACCTTTTTCTTTGTCAATCCGTGATCGGCGATCTGGCGCGGCAGCAGGTGGGTATTGACAATCGCGGCTTTTTCATCGGCGGTATATCCCGACAAATAGATCACTTCCATCCGGTCCAGCAGGGCCGATGGAATGGTATCGGTCATGTTGGCGGTGAGGATAAACATGACGTTGGAGAGATCAAACGGAATATTAAGATAATGATCGCTGAAATTGGCGTTTTGCTCGGGATCAAGGGCTTCCAGCAGGGCCGAAGCCGGATCACCCCGGAAATCCACCCCGATCTTGTCGATCTCATCCATCATAAAAACCGGATTATTTTTCCCGCACTGCTTGAGGCCCTGGAGGATACGACCGGGCATGGCCCCGATATAGGTGCGGCGGTGACCCCTGATTTCCGCCTCATCCCGAATGCCGCCCAAAGAAACCCGGAAGAATTTCCGGTTCATGGCCTTGGCAATGGCCTGACCCAGCGATGTTTTCCCCACGCCGGGCGGTCCCACGAAACATAGAATCTGTCCTTTTTTCTTAGGGTTTAATTTTCGGACACTCAAATATTCCAAAATCCGGTCCTTGACGTTGTCTAACCCATGATGGTGCTTGTCCAGGACTTTTTTGGCCGTTAAAATGTCGATCATGTCGCGTGTTGATTTGCTCCACGGCAATTCAATGAGCCATTCGAGATATGACCGGATCACCGAGGATTCTGATGCATCGGGATGGACCTGATCGAGCCGTTTGAGTTGTTTTTCCGCTTCTTTTTGAACTTCGAGCGGCAGTTTGGCGCGTTTAAGCTGCTTTTTATAGCCGGTGATCTCCTCGGCTTTTTCGTCAAACTCGCCCAGTTCCTTGTTGATGGCCCGCATCTGCTCCCGGAGAAAATAATCCCGCTGGCTTTTTGAAATTTCATCCCGGACGTTGCTCTGGATTTTGGCCTGCACCATGGAAAGCTCCACCTCGCGGGAAAGCAGATCATTAGCTTTCCGCAACCGCTCGATGGGATCGAGTAATTCGAGCAGTGCCTGGGCTTCTTCAATCTTGAGATTCAGGTTGGATGAGACAAGATCCGCCAGCTTGCCGGGGTCTTCAATTTCGTTTAACAGTATCCCGATTTCCGTTGAAAAATCGCCGCGAATGGTTAATATTTTTTCACAGTTTTCACGGACGGTTTTCATCAAAGCCTGATGTTCTAAATTAAGTTCTTCATAATATATATCTTTAATTGTTTCAATTTTTACATTATATATACTTTTTTGACTGATAAAACGCGTGATCCGTCCCTTGTCGATGCCCTGGATAAGGGTTTTAAAATTGCCGTCCGGAAGTTTAACCACCCGGAGTATCCGGCAGATAGTGCCGACGCGGTAGACGTCATCGGGCCTGGGATCTTCCACCGCCGGGTCTTTCTGGGTGACCAGAAAAAGGAGGCGCTCCTTTCGCATGGCCAGTTCCACTGCCCGGACGGATTTGTCCCGACCAATAAAAAGCGGCAGCACCATATCGGTAAAGACCACCACGTCGCGCACCGGCAGCAGCGGCAGTTTCTCCGGCAGCCGGGTTTCTTCGTCACGCTCTTCTAGTATATTAATAATGTTGTCATGATCCATTTCAGCCATTTTTACACCTTTATACGTTATTTAATAATGATCCAGCCGGGTCATATGTTAAAAGTAAGGCCGTTTTCCATCCGCGGCAACCGGATGTCAATGGAAAAAGCGACCGTCGCCCCGATTCCTAATATGTTTGAAATGGAAGATCAATTGATTTATTGGTTAATCGGATACGCATAAATTCAATGTTATTCTTCCGGCAAATATGATATGCCCATCGCAGCTTGTGGATAATCAGGTTCTTTTTTTCGATTCATAATAAAAAATAACCGTTGTCGTCTTTTGAATGCGGGTTAATAAATTGCGTTATTGATGTCATCTGCGTAAAAATAATTGCAACCCAACGGACAAAGGATTTTATTATGGCAGATGCTGTTTTGCCTGTCTGGATCATCGGACCCCTGGCTTTTATCATGGGCGCCTGTGTCGGCAGCTTTTTAAACGTATGTATTTATCGTATCCCCGCAGCCCTGTCCATTGTCCGGCCCGGCTCCATGTGCCCCTCATGCCGGACGCCCATTCGATTTTATGATAACGTCCCCATATTGAGTTATCTATGGCTTAAGGGAAAATGCCGTTTCTGCGAACAAAAGATTTCCCTTCGATATCCGGCTGTCGAATTTGCAACGGGACTGGCGGCATATGCCGTTTTTTATAAGTTCGGACTCACTGTTGAGTCTGTGATCTATTTTATCTTTGTCGCAACACTCATTTTGGTCGCTGCAATTGATTTCGATCATAAAATCATCCCCGACATCATCTCCATTCCCGGTATTCCCATCGGCCTGGCCGCATCTTTTATGCTGCCGGCCATCGGTTTTTATGATGCATGCATCGGTGTCCTTGTCGGCGGCGGCATTTTATATGCCCTGGCCTGGGGGTATCATGCCGCGACCGGCAAAGAAGGGATGGGAGGCGGCGATATCAAGCTGCTGGCCATGATCGGCGCGTTTATCGGCTGGCAGGGCGTTCTGGTGACTATTTTTATCAGTTCCGTCATGGGCACGCTCATCGGCATCCTTGTGATGCTGATACTGCGCAAAGATCTCAAATACGCCATCCCCTTCGGACCGTTTCTGGCCGCGGGCGCCATCGCCCATGTTTTTATCGGACCGGAACTGATCCAGTGGTACCTGTATGGCATGCCGTCCGGGTACTAACATTTAAAAACCATTTGGCGATATCAGAAAATTTTTATGGAGCCGGACATCAGAAAAACGCGGTAAACCGGTTATTTTTGTTGACACGCACCCGGTGTGCGCGTAAGTTTGGGGCCATATCGTTTCCTGAGATTGCAGCCGCAAACCCCTGATACCGCAATTCCCGGCAGCGATATCATTTCTATTATAAGTTCCTTATATCAAAATATATCCGTCATAACGAGTTATCTGACCGGTTAGACGTTAGCGCGGCACAACCCACTCAACGTAATATCAACAGCAAATGGAAAGGAGAAAAAAAGTGAACAAAAAGGATTTAGTCAGCGAAGTGGCAAAGGTTGTCGGAACAAAAAAAGATGCGCAGGCAGCGGTTGATTGTGTTTTTTCATCCATCACCGATGCACTGTCCAAGGGCGATGCGGTCACGCTGGTGGGTTTCGGAACGTTCAAACCGGTAAAAAGATCGGCACGAAAAGGGAGAAATCCGCAGACAGGCGCGCCCATCAATATCAAGGCACGAAGTGTTCCGAAATTTACCGCCGGAAAAGCATTGAAAGATTCAGTGAAATAGCAATCACGCCCCACCGATTTATGACCGCCTGTCCCGGGAAGACGCTCTTTTTTATCCCCGGGCAGGCGGTGTATAATGTGACGATGCCTCTTTATGTCCCAGATAATTGATGCCGTTCCCGCCGCTCTCCGCGTTGGCGTCGCTTTTCTTTTCATCCTTCTGGCCATTCGACGAAAATTTTCCCTGGGAAACGCCTTTCTAATGGGAGCCTGTCTGCTTGGTTTCCTGTTCGGTATGACCGTAAACGCGACACTGATTTCTTTCCGGGCATCCGCAACTTCTTTGCAATCACTGTCTCTTGCTGTTGTCGTCGCCATGATCCTGGTGCTGAGCCAGTGCATGGAAAAAACCGGCCGCATGGCGCGCATGCTTGATCATTTCAAAGGCATCCTTTCTCACCAGCGCATCAATCTGATTGTATTTCCCTCTCTGATCGGTCTGTTGCCCATGCCCGGGGGCGCGGTTTTTTCAGCGCCCATGGTCAAGGTTCTCGGCCGGTCCCTGAATTTATCAGGCGCGCAACTCAGTTTCATCAATTACTGGTTCAGACATATCTGGGAGTATTGGTGGCCCATGTACCCCGGATTTCTACTGATCATTGTGATGGCTGAAATCCATATCGGCCGATTCATCCTTTTTATGATGCCGGTCAGCGTTTGCGCCGCGGGATTGGGCTACCTTAAACTCCGGCATGATATCATCGAAAAACAGATAGTGTCGCCGACTCTAAAAAAAAGCGTGCTCCCCTTTCTTACCGATCTGTTTCCCATCAGCATCGTGATTATTTTCGGACTAGGTTTCGGATGGGCAATATCATCACTGGTTCCGGGTTTTCCGGCGGGAAAGGAAGTCGGCCTGATCATCGCCCTGGCAATGGCTGTTGCCTGGATCATGATTGAAGATAAAATGACCGTCAAACGGCTGGTCCGGATCATCATCCAGCCGGACTTGTTAAAAATGATCTACATGATCTTTGCTATTTTCGCCTTCAAGGGAATCCTGGAGGACAGTCTTGCCGTAAACGCGGTCAGCAGCGAATTAATGGCACTCAAGATCCCAGTCATGCTCATCACCATGCTGTTGCCGTTTTTGGTGGGTATGGTCACGGGCATTACCGTGGCATGCGTCGGCGCCGCCCTTCCCATTATCCTCCCTTTAATTTACGCCGTGAATCACGCGCAATTCATGCCGGCTTACATGATGCTCCTGCTCTGCTCCGGCTTTACCGGCGTCCTGCTTTCCCCTCTACATCTCTGCTTGATCCTTTCAAATCAATATTTCGACGCCAGGATGAAAGATGTATACCGGCAACTCTGGGTGCCGTGCGGGGCATTGATGGCCGTTGCCATTTTTTATTTCGGTTTGCTCTTATGGATGATGTCGTCTTGATGGATACCCATCCGGGAAATCTTTTCGTGGATACTCTCAAAACAAGGAAATGATGAATTTTTACGCGGCTCTCTTGACAGCCGCCAATCAAAAAGGCGTCGATATGCATTGATGACATATCGACGCCTGATGTTTGGTTCCCATGGAAAAGGTAATAAAAGTAACTTAGCCGCAGGTATCCCCCGAGCCGCAACTAGAGCAACCACCACCGCTTTTTTTCAAACCGGAAGAAATATTAAATCCATACCCGGTGAAATCAATGGAAACCGGTTCGGCTTCCTTGAGTAATTTTTTGTTAACGATAAATTTGTAAGGATCAATATCAAAAACCGTGTCCAGATCATTTGGTTCATCCAGAACCAGTGCAAGAGAGGGTCCGCCTCAGCCGCCCTGGTTTAGAAAAAGCCGAATCGGTTTTATCTCTTTATCAGTAAAATACGCCGCAATCTGTTCCTGTGCGGCTTGAGTTACTTCAAACATCAGGTCCTCCATTTATAAGTTTATTTTTAAAATCAATAAATATCATCCACCTTTTGGCAAAAAGTAGTGATCTCTTAACTGTTTGTCAATACCATTTACGCCAAAAATCGGATTATTATGTCAAGGGTTGACTTGCCGCCGCGCTTTTGTTATCTCGCAACACGCTTGCCTGCATGAGGGCAAACGCGCAACTTTTTGGGGAAAAATTCAGGCAATATAATGCCATAAAACACAAACATGATGACACAAAACAAGGAGCTGATGCAATGACTGAAAAGACATTATCAATTATTAAACCGGATGGTGTTTCCCGTGGACTGATCGGAGATGTGATAAGCCGATTTGAAAAAAACGATATCCGGATCATTGCCATGAAAATGGTGCATCTGAGTATCGAACAGGCCCGGGGCTTCTACGCGGTTCACAGCAAGCGTCCGTTTTTTGACAGCCTGACGCAATTTATGTCTTCAGGGCCGGTGGTGGCCATGATTCTCGAGGGCGACAACGTCATTGAAAAAAACCGGACCCTTATGGGCGCCACCAATTTCAAGGACGCGGCCGAAGGCACCATCCGCCGGGATTTTGCAACCGATATCGAAAAAAACATCGTCCATGGATCAGATGCGCCCGAAACCGCCGCCGTTGAAATCTCATTCTTTTTTAATGAACTCGAAGTCTGCAATAAATAAACCGTTGCGGGCTTGCGAAAAATTCATTTTTTTCATAAAAGCACTTGATCAAACGGCCTCATGCTCGCAACCTGCCGGAATCCGATAGGTTGCGAGCCCATTAATCCTTGCTTTTCAGCACGGACAAAAACGCGGACTGCGGAATCATCACATCCCCCACCATTTTCATCCGCTTTTTCCCTTTTTTTTGTTTTTCAAGCAATTTCCGTTTTCGGGTGATATCCCCGCCGTAGCATTTGGCGGTCACATCCTTTCGAAACGGAGAGATGGTCTGGCGGGAGATGATTTTCGCGCCGATGGCCCCCTGGATGGCGATTTTAAACATCTGGCGGGGGATTTCATCCTTGAGCTTTTCGCAGGCGAATTTGGCCCGCTCAACGGCCCTGTCCCGGTGAACCAGTTGGGACAGGGCATCCACCCGCTCGCCGTTGACCAGGATATCAACCTTGCTCAGGTCGGTTTCGCGATAATCGATTAGTTCATAGTCAAAAGATCCGTAGCCCTGGGTTACGGATTTGAGTTTATCGTAAAAATCATAGATCACTTCGCCAAGGGGGAGTTCAAAGATCATTTCCATACGGTTGCTGCTGAAATACTGGTAATTGGTATTGATCCCCCGGCGCTCAAGGCAGAGGCTCATCACGGGTCCCATGTACTTGTCCGGAACCATGATCGATGCCTTTATAAAGGGTTCAAGGGCCTTTTCAATTTTCATGGGGTCCGGATAAACAGCCGGGTTATCGATGACCATGGTCTCGCCGTCCTTGAGGATCAGGTGGTATTCCACGGACGGCGCCGTCAGGATCAGCGAAAGGTCATATTCCCTTTCCAGCCGTTCCTGAACCACCTCCAGATGCAGCAGCCCTAAAAATCCGCAACGGAAACCGAATCCCAGCGCGGTTGAAAAATCTTTTTCATAAATCAGCGATGCGTCATTGAGCTTGAGTTTTTCCAGGGCCGCGGCCAGTTCGGGGTAATCATCCGACGCGACGGGATAAAGGGATGAAAAAACAACAGGCTTGGTTTCCTTAAATCCCGGCAGTGGGCCGGCACAGGGTCTGTTTTTCAGCGTGACCGTATCCCCGCACCGGGTTTCATCAACCGTCTTGATCCCGGAGATCACATATCCTACGCTGCCGGCCGAAAGATAATCCCGGGGGATGCGCGTCAACTGGAAAATACCGACTTCCTCCACCACGTGCCGGGCGCCGGTGGCCATAAAAAGGATTTCATCACCGGGCCGGACGGTGCCGTCAAACACCCGGATATGAATAATGGTGCCGCGATAAGCATCGTAATGCGAGTCGAAAATAAGAGATCTCAGGGGCGCTTCAGGATCGCCGGTCGGTGGACGAAACCGCTTGACGATTACCTCCAGCATCGCATCAATGCCGATGTTTTCCTTTGCCGAGCATAAAATGGCCGCTTCGGGATCTAAACCGAGATCTTCGCTGATCTGATTCCTTACCATATCGATATCCGCGGACGGCAGATCGATTTTGTTGATAACGGGAATAATTTCAAGGTTATGATCCACCGCCAGGTACATATTGGCGATAGTCTGAGCTTCCACACCCTGGCTGGCATCGACAAGGAGAAGTGCGCCCTCGCAGGACGCCAGTGCGCGGGAAACTTCGTATGTGAAGTCTACATGACCGGGCGTGTCGATCAGGTTTAACTGATAGTTCACACCGTCGGCCGCCGTGTAGGGCAGACATATCGTCTGGCTCTTGATTGTAATTCCCCGTTCCCGTTCGATATCCATGTTATCTAAAATCTGATCCCGGAAATCTCTTGCGGATACGACACCCGTTGCCTGGATCAGCCTGTCCGACAGAGTGGATTTCCCGTGATCAATATGCGCGATAATGCTGAAATTGCGAATCCGGTCCATTTTTACATGTTTTGTTTTCATAAATTCCAATCGCTTGTTTAAAAAAAACGGCAAAAAGACAATTGACACTTTTTTGCCGTTTGTGTTAGTATAATTTGATTAAAGCAATACACATATAATAGCATATTAACTCATACATGTCAATAAATGCATGCAGCATTCAGACTTCTTGAAATCCGATCAATCACCCATGACGCCTCCTGCCATTCTCATTGTTGATGATGATCCCATGATCCGCAATTCCATCATCGAATATCTGAGAATTGCCGGGTTTTCCGTTGATGAAGCCGTAAATGCCGATCAGGCTCTTAATATCCTGAAATTAAAAAAAATCGATGTGGTAATCACCGATATCATCATGAACGGAATGGACGGCCTTGAGATGACACGGCATATTAAGGAGCGCTATGACACGGATATTATCGTCATCACAGGCTATACCGGTAATTATTCCTATGAGAAAGCCATCCGGGAAGGCGCCGATGATTTTGTTTTCAAACCGTTCAAGCTCGAGGAACTGCTGCTGAGGCTGCGACGGGTGCTCAAGGAAAGGGCGCTGACCCATGAGCGGGACCGCATGCTTGAACAGCTCAAGGAACTCGCCATCACCGACGGTCTTACGCATTTGTTCAACAGCCGCCACTTCTATCAGGAGTTGGAGATAGAAATCGACCGTTTTAACCGTTACGGTCATCCGCTTTCACTGCTGCTTATCGATATCGATCATTTCAAGCGATATAATGACCGTCACGGCCATCTCGACGGAGATAAAATATTAAAAGAAACGGCCCGGCTGATCGTGTCCTGCATGCGCAAAATGGATTCGGCCTATCGCTATGGTGGGGAAGAATTCACCGTTATTTTGCCGGAAACAGATTGTCTATCGGCCATCTATGTGGCGCAACGGACCAGAGAAACGGTTGAAGAAAACTTCCGATCCGCGCCGGAATCCGAAAAAATAACCGTGAGCATCGGCGTTACCGAATATGCCGTCGGGGATTCTCTGACGGAATTCATCCGTCGGGCCGACAGGGCCATGTATATGGCAAAAGAGTCCGGCCGCAACCAGATCGCCCAAATTCTGAGATAATCCCATCCCGGATCATTGAATCACGGCGACACGATACTAACCTTTAGAAACAGATCGCCCTTGCCGCCGTCCGAGGTTTGTTTCCCCTGCCCCTTCAGCCGCAGCACCGTGCCATCGGTTACGCCTGCCGGAATGCTGACCCGGTAAAGGCGTTTGTAAAACCCCCAGGGAATATTGACCATCTTTTTTGCGCCCATTGCCGCCTCATGGGGTGTAACCCGGATGATTTCGTACAAATGGAGATCATCGGCAGATCCCATGGGGTTTAATACCTGCAAATGCTCTGAGGTCCGTTTTTTTACGGAGGCATGTTTCAGTATCCCGAGAAAACTTTTTCCAGACAGGCCAAGGAAATATCGCAGAAAAACGACCCCAAAAACAAAACCGCCGATATGCGCCCACCATGCGATGCCGCTGACAAACCCGCTGGTGGCCATGGCATTGAGCACTTGAAGGAAAAACCAGAATCCCAAAAAGAAAAACGCGGGGATTTCGATGATCAGCGGAAAGATGAAGATCGGGATCAGGGTCAGTATCCGGGCCCTGGGATACAGGATAAAATAGGCGCCCATGACCCCGGCAATGGCGCCGCTGGCGCCGATGGTGGGAATATTGGAATCCAGGTTAAGAACCAGATGGAAGATACCGGATACCAATCCCGCCAGCAGGTAGAAAACCAGGTAGGGAAAAGATCCGAGACGATCTTCGACATTGTCGCCGAAGATGTATAAGGTCCAAATGTTGCCGAGAATATGCCAGAAACCGCCATGCAGGAACATAAACGACACCATGGATATGATCTGCTGGGGAAATGTGAAATATGAGCGGATATCGGCATTGGTGAAACGGGCCGGAACCAGTCCGTAGGTGTAAACGAATTCTCCCATGGCCGGGCCCTTGGAGATCTGGATCAGGTAGGCGACGATATTGAGTCCGATCAGGGTGTAATTAATAATCGGATAATGCTGGGAAGGAACCGTATCCCGGAGCGGAATCATAGGCCGACCATCTTGTTACGTATCGGTCGATGAAGCGGCCGGGGCGATTTTCATGCTGATGTCGACCGCCACCGCGGAATGCGTAAGGGCTCCCGCGGAGATAATATCAACGCCGGTATCCGCCAGTTCACGGAGCCGATCCTTAACCACGCCGCCGGACACCTCCACTTCCGCCCGGCCGTTGATCATGCCCACGGCCTCGCGGATCTCATCGGTGTTCATATTATCGAGCATGATGATGTCGGCCCCGGCATTGATGGCCTGGGCCACCTCGTCCATGTTCGTCACCTCCACTTCGATCCGGCACAAATGGGAAACATTACCCCGGACCGCATCCACGGCCCTTGCAATGCCGCCCGCGGCCGCGATATGATTATCTTTGAGCAGAACGCCGTCAAAAAGCCCCATGCGGTGATTATGCGCGCCGCCGACCCGAACGGCATACTTTTCCAGCACCCGCCAGCCGGGAAGGGTTTTGCGGGTATCGACAAGGCGCACAAAAGTGCCGGACAGCAGATTCACATAAGCCCGGACATGGGTTGCAATGCCTGAGAGCCGCTGCAAAAAATTAAGGGCCGTACGTTCACCCATCAGCAGGACCTTTAAAGAGCAACGGACCTCGGCCATCACCCTGCCCTTTTTAATTTCCTCCCCATCCGCGCATTGCCCGGAAAACACCACATGGGGGTCCAATTTTTCAAACACCCGCCTGGCCACATCCAGACCGGCGACCACCAGGTCCTGCTTGGCCATGATACGGCCCTGCCCCTGCCTGTAGATGCCTTCAATATAGGCGGTGGAAACATCACCGGGTCCGATGTCTTCTTCAAACGCCATCTCGATGAGATGATCCACCCGGCCGGAAGATATGTCAAACACATGTTTGGTCATGGATTTTTCCTTTTATGCCTGCAACCGTCTCACTCCGCGCCAAACGCGTTGATCCGCTCCAGTTGATGGGAGAGCTTCTCTTTTTTCTCGCCCCAGGCCCGTTGCTGATCCCTGACTTTTTCAACCACGTTTTCCGGGGCCTTTTCCACAAAAGCGGAATTATGAAGCTTGGCGTTTAGCTTATCGATTTCAATATCGAGTTTTACGATTTCCTTTTCCAGCCGGGCCGCTTCCATGACAAAATCAATGACCCCTTCCAGGCGCACCGAGATTAAGTTATCTTCAAAAACAGCGGTTGCCGATGCCCTGGGTTTTTGCCCCGCCGATTCCACCTGAAGTCCGGACAACCGGGCAATGGTGATGATAAGTCCCTGGTGCTGGTCGAGCAGACGCCTTTTATCTTCGATGTCGGTTTGAACCACCACCGCAAGCGCCTGGGAGGGTGGGATGTTCATCTCTCCCCGGATGTTGCGGATAGCGTTGATGATCCCCATGATCATCAACATTTCCTGTTCCGCACCGGGATCATGCCGGATTTCCATAAGATTCTTATCGCTGTCGGGATAAGCCGCCGTCATGATTGAACCGCTGGTGCCGGGCAGATGATGCCAGATTTCCTCGGTGACAAACGGAACAAAGGGATGGAGCATGATCAGAATGTCGCGAAGGGTTCGGGCCAGAACGCCGGCAGTGGCGTCTTTCTGATCCTGCATTACGGCATCGCCATACAATACCGGCTTGATCAGTTCCAGATACCAGTCGCAGAACTCATGCCACACAAAATGATAGAGGCTGTTGGCTGCATCATTGAACCGGTAGGTGTCGATGGCGTCAGCCACCTCACGCAAAACCGTCTTCAGGCGGGACAATATCCATCGGTTCGGAAGCAAAAGACCGTCGTCAACCAACGGCAGATCCGGGCCGGTTTGACGGATGTGCATCAGGGAAAACCGGGCCGCGTTCCACAACTTGTTGATGAAATGACGATACCCTTCAATACGTTTCTCCGAAAGCTTGATATCCCTGCCCTGGGCCGCGAATGCCGCCAGTGTGAAACGGAGCGCGTCCGTGCCGTAGGTCTCGATGATATTGAGGGGATCGATAACGTTGCCCGTGGATTTGCTCATTTTTTTTCCGGATTCATCCCGTACCAAGGCGTGAACGTAAACATCCTTAAACGGTACGTCATCCATGAAATGACGGCCCATCATCATCATTCGCGCCACCCAGAAAAAAAGGATATCAAACCCCGTAACCAGTGCGGATGTAGGATAAAACTGCTTGAGAAGCACCGTCTCATCCGGCCATCCGAGAGTGGAAAACGGCCAGAGGGCCGAGCTGAACCATGTATCGAGTACATCCGGATCCGGAATAAGCTCTAAATGGCGGCAATCCGGGCAGGCGTCGGGTTTTTCCATGGCAACGATGATCCGGCCGCAGGCCCCGCAGGTCCAGGCCGGGATGGGATGCCCCCACCAGATCTGCCGGGAAATACACCAGTCGCGGATGTTTTCCATCCACTTGTAATAATCAGTTGCCCATTTTTCGGGAATGATGCGGGTCCGTCCTTGGGCAACATCTTCAACAGCCTTTAGGGCAAGCGGCCCGGTGCGCACGAACCATTGTTTGGAAAGATTGGGCTCCACGGCGGTCCGGCACCGGTAGCAGTGACCGATGCCGTGCTGATGGGGTTCCATTTTTTTGAGCAGATCTTTTGCAGTAAGATCCTCCACAACGGCCTTACGGCAGGCAAACCGGTCCAGACCGGCATATGTTCCGGCCGATTCGGTCATATGACCGTCATCGCCGATGACCTTAACACTGGGTAAATCATGACGGCGTCCGATCTCGAAATCGTTGGGATCATGGGCAGGGGTCACTTTCAGTGCTCCGGTGCCGAAGGTCATGTCCACGTAAGAGTCAGCGATCACCGGGATCATCCGGCCGGTAAGTGGCAGTTCCACGGTCTTGCCGATCAGGTCGGCATACCGGGCATCATCGGGATGAACGGCCACGGCCGTGTCCCCGAGCATGGTTTCCGGCCGCGTGGTTGCAACCACCGGACCGTCTTTGCCGTCGGTTCCCGGATAATGGATGTGATAGAGATGGCCGGGCATTTCCTCGTGTTCAACTTCCAGGTCGGCCAGGGCCGTCATGCACCGCGGGCACCAGTTGATAATATAATTGTCCTTATGGATCAGGCCTTCTTCATAAAGCTGCACAAACACTTTGCGAACCGCCTTAGACAGCCCTTCATCCATGGTAAACCGTTCTCTGGCCCAGTCGCAGGAGGCCCCCAGACGTTTCAACTGGCGAATAATGGCGCTGCCGTATTCCCCGCGCCACTGCCACACGGCTTTAATGAATTTTTCGCGGCCGAGTTGGTGCCGATCAATGCCCTGGGCGGCCAGATGGCGCTCCACCACGTTCTGGGTAGCGATGCCGGCATGATCCGTACCCGGCATCCATAATACATTATCCCCCCGCATTCGCCGATATCGGCACAAAATATCCTGAAGAGTTATGTTTAAGGAATGGCCCATGTGCAGCACGCCCGTGACATTGGGAGGCGGTATGACAATGGCGTAATTTGCTTTTTCCTGAAGGGTTTCAGCAGCGGAGAAAAGATTGTTGTCTTCCCAGAACCGATACCATTTTTCCTCGACATCTTTAGGTTCATAGGCTTTCTCAAGCAGGGGCTCCATAGTTTTATTCACCTCTATTTCAACAAATTTCAGAATGTGTGCGATCGGTTAAAGGCAGGATAAGGGCTTCCGCGGCAAAACCGGCGCCAGCGATATTTTCTTTTGCGGGATGTCGCGCTGTTTTGCAAACGGTTCACCGAGGCGGGAAGTAGGCATGGGTCGCGAATCCGATAGCAATCAGGATTTTATTGATTCAATGATATTTTTTTTAATGCGCTCATTAATGCGTTCAAATTCTTCAAGGACAATTTTATCAATAGCGGCCACCAGCATATGATGGATACGGTCGCCGTATTTGTTACGGATCATGATTTCCAGGGCCGCGAGTAATTCATTTTCCGAGGTCACCGCGGCGGATTTAATGTCGCCGGCATCATTCCGGTCTTCGGAAGCCGGGGACGGTTTGGATGATTGCTCCTGCTCCTTGCCGAAAAAATCATCAAGTTCCTTCTCAAGATGATCTTCCACATCTGAAGCATTAATGTCGACTTCCTCTGAAAAAGCATCCTTAGTGGTCGACTGATCATGTTTTTCATGAAGTTCACGACCGAGAAAAGACCCGGCCGTATCCGCGGAATCATGGGAGAGATCGATGATATGTTCTTCCTCGCTGTAATCTTCATGCGTGGCGCCAGTGATGCCGTACATGGCCTCATCGATCAACTCCTCCGTCAGTTCAATAATCGCATCGTCTTCCTGGCTTGTCCCAATAGCGATATCGGATAATTCAATGACATCCGTCTTTTGGTCAATGTCATCAGAAACCTTTCGATCCGATCTTTTTTTGCCATGATCTGGGTCATGATAATCCGGCATTTGAAATTCCCTTTTTCTGAAATGACGTTCCCCGCAGGGGGGCATACATCGACATTACAGCACGGATGGGTGTTTGAATTATCGACATTTATATTAAATCTGGTACCATGAAACCATTGAAGTGTCAAGAAATTTGCCAGCCGGTTTTTTCGCAAAACCGGCATGACTTCATAGACCTGAAACCGCTTAAAACCGCTATGGGTTTTCTTTGCCGCGATATTACATCGTATTAAAAAAAAACAGGGATTTATTTCCCGGGGGCATCATGCTATATGAATAGACATAAAGTCATAAACATCTATATTTTATGATCAAAGCGACTTTTTGAACGCCATTGATAAACAACAATACATATCTTAAAAAGTACTTGAAATGAAACGTTTTTTTGTCAAACCCGAAGAAATCAGCGAATCCGACGGATCCATCCGGGGCAGCCAGGTAAACCATATCCGCAATGTTTTACGCATGAAATCCGGGGAACACGCCATCCTTTTGGATGGTTCCGGTTATGAATACGAAGTGGCATTCACGATGCTGACGCCGGACCACGTTGATTTCGATATATTAAAAAAGACCCAGGCCAATTATGAATCACCCATCCGGCTCATGGTGGCCCAGGCGTTTTTAAAAGATAAAAAAATGGATTTTCTGGTCCGACATCTAACGGAAATGGGGATGTGCACATGGATTCCGCTTTTTACCGAACATGCCGTGCCGCGCCTTGAGGGAAATAAGGTTACCACACGGGTAAAACGCTGGCAAACCATCTCATCCGAAGCCGTCAAACAATGCCGGCGCGCCATTGTCCCGGAAATTTGCACGCCCCTGCCCTTCAGAAAATGGATCGCCGCCGGGCCGGAAGCCGACCTCAAGCTCGCGTTCTGGGAAAAAGAAACCGTTCCATTAAAAGCTGTAGCCCCCGAAAAATCTCCATCCATCCGTTCAGTGCTGGTACTGATCGGCCCGGAAGGCGGTTTCAGCGACGCTGAAATGCATCTGGCCCGATCCGCTGGGTTTTTAACGGCTTCCATCGGTCCGCGGATACTCAAGGCCGAAACCGCGGCCATCGCCATATGCGCCCTGGCCCAGTATTTATATGGAGACATGGGCGGGGTCATGGAAAAAAAACCTTGACAGTCGAATCCCTTTTCCATAAATACATCAGACATTCCGGGCCGAGGTAGCTCAGTCGGTAGAGCAGGTGACTGAAAATCCCCGTGTCGGCAGTTCGATTCTGTCCCTCGGCACCAGAAAACCAATGGCAAAGGCGATCTCAAAAGGGTCGCCTTTTCTATTTGCTCCAACCATAGGAGATTATTTATTTTATGGATCCGCTAAACGCAAGCACCGATTATGAGAGGATATTTCATCCGGAAAGAATCGCCATTATCGGGGTTTCCGGCAAGGGGGCCGGGTTCGGCGCCAGGCTTTTTTATTCACTTCGCGCCATCGGCTATGCAGGAGAAATTTTTCTGGTCAATCCCAAGGGCGGGCAGCTCGACGGTCATGAAATCTATGAAAGCATTGAGGCGATTCCCGGCGGGTTTGATCTGGCGATCATAGCCGTGGCGGCTTCTGCCGTTCCGGAGGCTCTGGAAGCCTGCCGGTTGAAAGGAGCGGCGGCCGCTGAAATTCTTTCGGCCGGATTCAGCGAACTGGGCACGCCGGAAGGCATGGCCCTGGAAAAACAGATTATGGACGTGGCGGCCAGGGGAATCCGGGTGATCGGTCCCAACTGTTTCGGCATGTACGTCCCGAAAAGCGGATTGACCGTGCTTCCCGGCCCGGATCTGTCCCGGGAACCCGGTCCAGTGGCCTTTTCCAGCCAAAGCGGCGGCATGGCCGTGGATTTTGCCAACATGGGAAAATCCACGGGCCTGACCTTCAGCAAAGTGGTGAGTTTCGGCAACGGCGTGGATCTTCGGGAGACCGAACTCCTGGATTACTTTGGCCAAGACATGCAAACCCGCATCATTGCCATGTATATCGAAGGCGTTAAAAACGGGGATGCATTTTTCAAAACTCTCAAAAAAGTGGCCGCTCATAAGCCGGTGATCGTGATGAAAGGCGGTCTGTCCGCGGCCGGGAGCCGGGCCGTACTCAGCCATACCGCTTCCATGGGCGGCTCCGCCAGAATCTGGGAAGCAATCCTTAAGCAGGCCAATGCGGTTCAGGTCTTCGATATGTCGGAAATGGCGCGGACCTGCCTGGCATTTACCCATCTGCAGCCGGGCACCTATCGCCACATTTCCGTTCTCGGGGGCGGCGGCGCGCTGGGTGTTGCGGCGGCCGACGCGGCCGAGGCCGTGGGCATGAAGATTCCGCCCTTTTCGCCGGATCTGAAAACACGCATCGATGATCTCCTTCCCCGGCCGGGCTCCAGCGGGGCCAATCCTGTGGATGTGGCCAATCCATTTGTCGCGCCCCAGGTGCTAAAAGACGTCCTGTTGCTTGCGGCCGAAGATGACCGTATCGAACTTCAAATCCTGATTACGCTGTTTCACCATTACAAAACCATTGCCCAAATGATGGGCATGCCGGTAAAAGACATAGTGCCATATAATGAACTCGCCGTCGGCGTTGCCGAAGTCATTGATAAAACAAGCAAGCCGGTAGTGCTCATCTTGAACAATCCCAAGCGCGGGTTGGATCACATGGATGTGGTGGAAATGATCGAAGAAGCCCGGCGCGCGTTTTTAAAACGCGGCATCCCCGTTTTTGACGACCTCAAGGAGGCCATGGGCGCCATCGGACATATCAATGCATATTACGGGGGCAAAACCGATGAATAAAGACGCGGCACTCAAGATCATCAACGCGGCCCGCCACCGGGGCCGCACCATGCTGTCCGAATATGAAGCCAAGAAGGTTCTCTGTCATTACGACATCCCCGTCACCCGGGAAAAATTGATTACCGAACGCCGTGGGCTGGAATATGCGGTACATGAGATCGGCTATCCCCTGGTGCTCAAGGGGTGTTCCCCTGATATCGCCCACAAGACGGAAAAAAATCTGATCCGCGTGGATATTCGAAATTTTGATGAGGCGGTGCATGCCTATGGCGAAATCAATGCGGCCCTTGACGGCGCAAGCGGCGGGGTCCTGGCCCAGGAAATGATTCCGGGTCGCCGCGAACTGGTGATGGGGATGACCAGAGACGATCAGTTCGGCCCGTGCGTCATGTTCGGCCTTGGCGGAATTTTTACCGAAATTCTGGAAGACATCAGTTTCAGGAAAGCGCCCATCGACGCCCGGGATGCCATGCAAATGATGCAAGAAATCCGGGGCCGTAAAATCCTTGACGCCATTCGGGGCATGGAAGCCGCCGACACCAATGCCTTGGCCGAAATACTAATCCGGCTCGGGCAAATTGGCCTTGAAATCGACGCTGTGGCGGAAATCGATATCAATCCGGTGATTATTTCCGGTTCCCGGCCCGTGGCCGTTGACGCGCTGATCGTTTTGCGTCCGCAATAAATATTTCGATAAAAAAGGCTATTCCTTCGGCCGCCGGGTATTGAGCCGCGTATAAATGTGCTTTGAGGTGTAAAGCGCCCCCAGCGGATTATGGGCCAGAACGCGGTCCTTGACGGCCAGTACGGTTATCGGGGCTTTGGCGTGTTTGATAAAAAGCGTGTCATCCCCCACGCACAAACCCAGCAGAATATGCAGCTCTGAGCCTTCGGCATCCAGCACCGCAGCCTGACCGATAGGATTACACATGGGCTGACGGAACCCGGGAACGATTTTCTCCGCATCCGGAAGCGCTACATCGTCGGAACTCAAGGCCCCGCACATGCAGCAGACCGAAACCACGTCGAATTTTTCATTGATGAGCAGGTTGGTGAGTTTTTCAGCCTCTTCAGACAGCCCCACGCAAAAGGCGATCCCCAGCTTCTGATATCCCCGGTTTCGCGCATATTGCACCGTCTCTTCCACCCGGGTGAGCTTGCCGTATTCTTTCCATGTGCGGGCCACATCCCGGGCCATTGTCTGGTTTTCCTCTTCCTGCAATTTCGTGTTGGCGTCAGCCAGCAGGTCCGCGTGCCGTTTGGACGGACAAAACTCCGGGGACTGCGATACATCGCCGAAAAAACATTTTTTCTTCCCGCAATAACTGCATAATGTTTGATCCGTTTTCATTATTTTCTCCTTGTGCTGCCTGTTTATGGATGTTTTGCGGAATTTAAAGGGCATGATCTTTACTGCTTTCGCCAATCGCTTTCAAATCGGCAATAAGCCGCATGCTGCCGTCTTTGTCTTTTTCCATTTTTACTGTTTCGGCGTTTTCAAATACCGTTTTTTTTATCTATTCGCATGCAGATGAAAAACAATGAAGGCAAAAAAAGGAGGCGGCCGAAAGCTCTGTGAAACCTTATTGGTAAATTTTATACAGTTGTAAACGATTAGCGGTCGGCGGGTTTAACCCGCCGACCGCGCCACCGCTTTGCTTGGAATTTTAGTATCGTTTCCCTGGGATTCATGAAAATTCGTTGTACTGATTATTTGAAAGTTCTCTCAAATAATCCTGCGATTGCTCTCTTACCGTTTTCTTCAAGATAGCGTGTTCCCGTTCCCGTGAAATGAGGGTGGCCTATAACCGGCTCATTTTCTTTTTTGCATTCAAGCCACTCCGTCTGATTCCATGAGAACCATGAATTATATTTCTGATCAAAGACATATAAAGGCTTATTGCACAGTTTGGCGAACTCAGCTCCCCATCCGGTGCCGCCCTTTACCGTCTTGTCCTCCAAAATCTCTCCGATAACGTAAATTTCCCTTCCGCCGTTAATTTGATACCAGATACTTTGCAGCACCTTGCGGATCATTGGAGTTTTGGCGTAATGCCGGTTCATCAGCTTTGAAATATATTCCAAGCTTACATCTCCGTTTTTCAGTTCCTCGTGAGTCAGTACCCTTATTCCACGCCGGCGTACAATGGCATGGCCTTCAAACGTGAAGTTGATTTCGTCTATTCCAAAGCGTTCGGCATTCATGCCAAATTCTTCTTCAGCCCCTTTTATGCCGCCGCTAAAGAGTATGCAATCTTCTTTCTTCATTAATGAATTTTCCTTTCTTAAGAATGATTCGATACAATACGGTTTTCTAATCCAATGATCAATGGCCCTTTATTAAGCAATTCTAAAGTTTCAGCATATCTCAGGGACTTATGAGACTCCTTGAGCTCTCCAGTCGTTTTTTTCTCAGATTCATCCATGGCGCGGTTGTGTGCTCATCCATGTCCACGGTTAATTATTTCATATCATGTATAAATCTATTGCCGTCCGTTTGCAATCAGTTTTTCTCATATCGATAACGCCTGGCACAGACCAAAGATCAGCGAAATAAAAAGAAAAGAATTGGATCGACCGCGAGAAAACTCTATTTGCGCGGTCGATCCTGCGCAAGGGAGGTAGTGCGCGAGTGGTGCTTTTATTGGGTGGATTTTTCCAGGTCGGCAATCCGCTGCTGGATTGAATCCAGAGAATTGCGGAATGTCTCGGCCTGGATTTTGAGTATATGGAGTTCTGATGACGGATCTATGGCGACAGGCGCGGCATATGCGGGAGAATAACCCAAATTACCTCTGCCGTAGCCTCTGCAGAAACCTCTTGCGAACCCACCGCCCATAGCGGCGCGGTATCCGCGGCCGAATCCGCCGCCCCGGCCGCAGCCAAAACCGCCGTAATTCCCGGCTCGATATCCGGCGTTGGCGGGATTGCAGAATCCTCTTGCGCCTCCGGTCATTGCACCGGCTCCCATGGGACCGGTTCTGTCAAAACCTGGCATGATGTTTACCTCCTCATCTTTTAATGATATATTTAGAATTTTAGCTGCTGACGCGTCCGGGGCGTTTTCCGCGATTCGGTTCATTCCCTGAAAGCGGCAGCAGTTGTCCCCTTCTGCGGCGACACCGCTTGACACCGGGCATTGCAAAAGCCGGCATAATCGGCTTTCCAATTATGTAAGCATCAAGAATATGATCTGTTTTCCCTGAAATAAAAGGGATCAGTTGAATGCCGCCGTCGGAAATGATATTTGCCGGAATTTCCGAAATCGCCCCACAGATCAAAACCGAAATTCCCATGCGCTTGAATATCTCAACAAGCTGCGGCAAGCTGCCAGGGTTTATTTCCATCAGGCTGGTTTTCACCATCCGACCTTGTTTAATATCAGCCAGCAACAGCCTGTTCGCGACGTCAAACACCGGTGAAATTCGGTCTTCCCAAACAGTCAGGGCGATTTTCATTTCCGCGTTGTCTCCTTGCTGATCAGATATACATAAATTATGCCAATTTTTATCCCTTTACCGGAAGATAAAAAATTAACTTATTTATTCGGAATATTATGAAAAATAATGATCAGACCGGATATCATGATGCTGGTCTTGGGTAGTAGCATCATTGCAACGCTTTGTATCGTGACAGTGCAACGATGCCGCCATGCCGGCAAAATCGATGCACCTTTCGCAGATATCTGCGGAAGGCTTGGAAAAAAGATGGGGATTCGATTAAACCTTTTCATCAAGGGATGATCGCGCTGGTCTTTCGGGCTTTTTCCGAATAGAGGGCGATGTCGGCGATCTTTATCAGATCGGCCGCGCGTTCAATGTTTTCGCTATGGATGGATGAAATCCCGCAACTCACGGAAAGAGGTATTACGCTATCCTTATGTTTCAGCGGGTAATCATTCAGGCAGGACCGTACCCGCCTAATAAGAATATCCGCTTTAGGCGCGGGTGTTTCCGGCAGTATCAGGATAAACTCATCCCCTGCATAACGGGCCAGAATATCTTCATCTCTGACAAGTGACTGAATCGTTTCCGCGATATAGGCCAGCGCTTTGTCGCCGACGTCATGGCCATAGTGATCATTGATCTGCTTGAATTTATCCACGTCCATGAAAACCAGGCTCAGGTCTCGAAAATGCCGTTTGGCCCTTGAGAATTCACGGCTCAAAGCCGTTTCAAAGGCCCTGCGGTTCAGACAACCGGTTAACGGGTCGTGAAACGCGAAATATTTCAGCTTCTCATGGGCCGCCACATTAGACAGACACAAAGACACCTTTATCATGAGCTGATCGAGAAAAGAGGTGTCCAGATCCGGTTTGAACCGCCGGGGGGAAGGATCCCACTGGTTTAAACTGCCCACGATTTCGCCGTCGATCCGCACAGGGGCGATGGCCATGGAGCCCGAGCGGTATTTGTCCGATCCGGGCAGAAAAACGGAGCAGCCGGAGAGATCCCCGCTGAAAAGCACGGGGGAATTCGTATTGGCGAAAACCCGGTCAAATTGCCGTTTGTCGAGAAATTGCGTCTTTTCAATAATGATTCTGGAATGAATCAGGGGATTGATCAGGTCGGCCAGACTGCTCTTCTTAATAACCGAAAGCCATACAAATGGAATAATGAAAATCCGGCCCATTTCCGTAAGCAGGATTTCGAAAAAATCCTGGAGGTTTAAAATCGAAAGGATCCTGGATTCCAGAATGTAAAATTTCTGATGGATTTTTTCGTTTTCCCGCAGTCTTTGTAATATCGTTGCGAGCTCAGGAGACGGTTCTGTTTTTATGGTAAGATTTTCTTTGACGTCTTTTCGCTGCGGCCGCTCGGCAACCGGGTCACGAATCAATCGGCCGGGGTCTCCGGTTTTTTTTGATTTTTTGTCATCAGCGGCGTTCAAGGCTTTTTCTCCCTTTCTTTTTTCTTGTCGTAATCCCAACAAGATTAAAATTCAACTCCAACATGATCAGATTATGTTTTTTTGCAAAAGAATTTTCCCGCATTATCAGTCCCGCGACCGGCCGTCGACGGCCGGAAGCTTGATCCCCAGTTTCCGGATTTTTCGAAGAAGGGTGGTTTTATGCATTCCCAGCTCGGCGGCTGTGGATTTTCGATTGAAGCGGTGTCGGGCAAGGGTTTGGTTTATGACCTGGATTTCAGCAGCTTTTACGGGATCATGGCCGTTTCGGCGGGTAATCGTGCCCGATGTGCCGGAAATCATGTGAGACGGGAGGTGGCGCGGATGGATGTCACCGTCGGCGCACAGCACAAAGGCGTGCTCGATGATATTTTCCAGCTCCCGGATATTACCGGGAAAAGAATGGGACATCAGAATTTCCATGGCTTCCGGGTGAAGCCCGGTGATATTTTTCCCCCGGAGACGGTTTAACCGGGCGATAAAATGCGACGCCAGCAGAGGGATGTCATCCATTCGCTCGCGCAATGGCGGCATCCGCAGCCGCACCACGTTGATCCGGTAAAACAGGTCCCGACGAAACGCACCCTTTTCCACCAGGTCGGAAAGGCTCTGATTGGCCGCGGCAATGATCCGGATATCGGCTTTCTGCTTTTTAACGCCGCCTAAGGGCTGGTATTCCCTTTCTTCGATGACCCGCAACAGCCGGACTTGAAAAGCCGGGCTGGTTTCGCCGATTTCGTCTAAAAAAATTGTTCCGCCTTCAGCCGCGGCAAAATGGCCGGGCTTGTCTTTTACCGCGTTGGTAAAGGCACCGGCCTTGTATCCGAAAAGTTCCGATTCCAGGAGCGTATCCGGCAGTGCGCCGCAGTTGATGGCGATAAACGGTTTTTTCGCGCGATGGCTGAGGTCATGGATGGCCCTTGCCGCCAGTTCCTTTCCGGTGCCGGTCTCCCCTTCCAGCAGCACCGTGCTGTCGGATTCGGCCACCTGGGGCAGGATATTGAAAATGTCCTTCATGGCCGGGCTGCGGCTGACCATATCGGCCATCCGGAATCGGGAATAAAGCGCGTCCCGAAGTTCCTCCACCAGGCTCAGATCCCGAAAGATCTCGACACCGCCGAGGATCCTGCCGTTTGCGTCTATAAGCGGTGAAGTGGAAACGGAGATGGGAATCTGCTTTTTATCGTGGTTGACAATATAGGCGGATGTGCTGACAAAAGGTTTGTTTTTCTGCATAGTCCGCTTCAAGGCGCAATCATGCTCGCACATGTTGGAGCGGAATACCTCCCAGCAATGCCTGCCGATGGCTTCTTCCGCGGCAATCCCGGTAATCTTTTCGGCGGCCCGGTTGAAGGAAGTGATCTTCCAGTTGTGATCCACGGTGAAAACGCCGTCGGAGATGCTTTCGAGAATAATCCGGGTGACCTCCGGATCAAACTTTTTGTTTTTCGGTCCTTTTGCCATATATATCTAAATTGCGCTTAAAGATACCAAAGTCAACATTGCTTTTATGGCCGGCAGGGACAAGACTCACTATGAACAACAGGCATCCGGAACGAACAGTCTTCGCAGAAACGGAATCGCGGAAAGCCACCCATACAAAATGGCCTGGGCGCAACCCACGCCGGAGCGCACGACAATGGCCCGGGTGGGGCAGTTCAACGCGCAGGCCCCGCATTCCATGCAGCCGTCGCGGTCCGCGAGCAGGGCCTTGCCGTTTTCCTGATTAAAAACGCCGTGGGGACAGACCGTGGTGCAGGCCCCGCACCCCACGCATTTGTCCGGATGGTACTCCAGAGTGACGATATTTTCCAGATGGCGGAATTCCTTCATTACAGGCCTCTCGTGACCGAGTCTCCCCACCAGGCCCAGGCCAGCCAGAACATTGTCGCGAACACTATCAAAACCGCCTGCACGGGCATATAGCGGCGCATTTCCCTATCTACGCCGGACAGGGAGGTAAACGGCGTTGATCCCGTGTAATGCATGGCAAACCAGGAAGCAAACGCCGCGCAGGCCATAAGCGCGGCAGTTTTTTCAGGCCAGGCCCGCCCCAGGATTGCGGCAAGAAGCAATCCCATCAGCGCGCCAGCGATCAGTCCCTTGGCGGCAAAAGCCCTCACGGGAATCCGCCGGAGAAAGGCGGGAACAATGAAAACGCCGGTCAGAAAGCCGGCCAGGGCCACGCCGAACGCGCCGGCTCCCGCTCCGGCAATGCCCGCGAAACTGAAACCGCCGGGTCCGAGAAGCGCGAGCAGAAAACAGGCCGCCAGTATCCATCCCATGAATTTCCGCGCCCCGTGCACTTCCACCAGGGCAACTTTCAGCCGCTCGGCCAGCTTAAATTCAACGTTGCGCATTTCCGGGCCGGCATGCATATCCGCATCCAGAAACGCGGGAAGATCATCGGCCCGCACCGGTCCGAAGACCCCGGAAAATCCGCACAGTTTCCGCAATTTTTGCGCCGCCACCCCAGGCGCGGCCAGTTGGGGCAGAATCAACCTGCGGTGGGTAACGACCTTTTCCAGCCCCGCCGCCCGGACCCGGCCGGCTATCTCCTCGGTGCTGAAACTTTTCTTGCCCGCGGCACACCAGACATTGATGCCGTAAGTTTCCACCACCAGCAGCCACAAAGCGCGGCCGGCCAGTTCCCGGCGCAGCAGATCAACGGTCAGCTTGAAGTTGCAGGTAACCAGGACCGGGCTCGCGGCACCCGGTTCTCCCAGGGCGTACAATCCGGGGGCGATCCGGTAATTGTCCCGGCCGATGCCGAGACGCACGGAAATCGCGCCGATCCGATCCGCCATACACCAGGACGAAGTCACACGCGGCACCGGCCCGGCCGGCGTGGATATCCAGCCGGTCACAAAAGACAAGGCCTTTAAACCCGGCCGCTCTCCTGCCGTCTCCGGCGGCAGTTCATTTTTCGGGCCTCAGCAGGGCGCGTCATCGGGCGGGGCCATGGGCAACAACATCTCATCAAATGGATTCGGCAACGGTTGTTTTTCAAGGTTGGTTTTCAAAATCGTTTATAACCTCAGACGCGGTTTTATTTCATCGGTAAACTTCATCATGACTGCCGATATCGAGCAGAATAATTTCGCGCTCGGAGATGGCAATGGTCAAGGTGATGCGATAGTTGTCGGTGATACTGATAGTCTGAATTCCTTTAAACCTGCCGCCAAGGTGATGATAGGCAAGATGAGGCGCAAAAGGATCCTGGGTCAAATCTTCAATTATTTGCGTGAAGCGATCCTGGAGATCAGGATGTTTTTTCAAAAATTTGCGCGCACGGCGCATAAAATGCCGCGTCGCAACGATGGTAAACATTATGCCTCTTCCTCGATCTCAAGGGCGTTTAAAAGATCTTTGGCCGAAGCAAACCGCTGAACCCGGCCGGCCTTGAGATCTTCCAGCGATGCGCGCACCCGTGCCGAACAGGCCTCCTCCTGGGCCTCCAACAATTCTCGATAACGCTTTTCCGACAATACCACGTATTGGGGTTGATTGTTTTTAATGATATGCACATCCCCTGTTTTGATAAGATCATCCACAGCGGAAATGCCGCGCCGTTTGATTTCCTGGGCGGGTATGGTATTCATTGGTCGACTCCTTCAGTACTTAATCAGATATCTTTTATAATATTAAAAAGAATATCCAAATAAGCATCAAAAGTCAAACGTTATCATCTCCCCTTCCGCAATCCACGGGTATAGGCATCAACGTTTGGGTCCGTCTGGTCGTCTTTAAAATGACGTATCTTGTCTGCCCTTATCGCGCAATTCCCGTTTACTCTTTATCTTAAGAGGTTGCGAGCAAAGTCCGGAGCACGTCTTTTTTCCCCACAATGCCTACGACTTTTCCGGCGTCGACCACCGGCAGGGTATGGTATTTCTTGTCAACCATAAGAGCCGCAATGGATTCGATATCCGTATCCGGACCGATGGTGACCGGATCGGGAGTCATGGCCTGGGCCACTTTGAGGGCCGTAATTTTGTTGATCTGCTTTTCGAGATGTTTGGTGGTGGGAAGCGTAATATATGCATCCAGCAGGGTAAAAATCCCGGGCAGCGGCAGTTTTTTCTGCTGGCTCACAAGATCGCTCTGGCAGAGAATGCCTATGAGGCGGCCCTGGTCATCGACAACGGGCGCACCGTTGATGCCGTTGTCCAGCAGTATTTGGGCGGCCCGGGCAATATCGGTATCCGGGGTCAGGGTAATCACGTCGGTGGTCATAATCTCTTTTGCGACTGTCATCTGTCCTCCAATGCGGAAACGGTAAGTAAAAGGATCGACTTTATAGAAATGAGCGATATTTCTGAAATCCGGATTCTGGATTTCTATATCGGGATCGTGTTGTTTCGGAGAATATAGGAATCCCCCTAAAGTGTCAACCAATTGATACAATTGTAAGGATTGACCAAATATGCACTTGCCATGGCCGGACGATGGATATATAACCCCCGGCATTCGAATATTTTGCGCATAAAAGCGTGGTAAAAAGTAACTATTTTATTAAAAAGGACAAACCGATTCTGATTCATCTGCCGGCATTGCTGTTTATGTCCCTGTTTACCGGTATCGCGGCAAGCGCCATCGGGTTTACCGCGTGGCCCCTTGTGGTTCCGGTATTGTTTGTTCTTTTCGGGGTCGATATTTATCTGACCATTTTCATCAGCCTGCTCATGGACTGCGGCAACGCCCTGGTGATGACGGTGATCGCGGCCCGCAACGGCCGGGTGCTGGTCCGCCAAGGGCTGACTCTGGCCGCGTTTGCCCTGCCCTGGATTTTTGCGGGCATTCTGATCGGAAAAACGTTTATCCCCCAGAATGAAGATTATTTTCGGGGTTCAGCCGGTTACCTGATCATGTTGCTCGGGTTTATCTTTATTGCCAGGGGATTTAAAAAAAGCGTACCTGAACCAGAAGATATATTGACGCCGCGTTACCGATTCCGCTTTGTGCCGCTGCTTGCCGGCGTGGCCGTCATGGCCTTTCAGGTGGGTCTGGTGGGCATCGGCGGGGGCATGGGATACGCGGTTTTCCTGATGCTTTGCATATCCGCTCCCGTATTGACGGCCACGGGTACGGCCATGCTCATGACCCTGATTTCGACGATCGTTGCATCGGTCTTGATTTTTTTCCAGATACCGGATACCGGGTTTAATCACGAAATACTGCGCCTGGGGCTGCCCATGATGATGGCGGCATCCATGGCCGGAACGGCAGTGGGTTCGAAAATCGCCTATTCCGTTTCCGAGGCAAAACTCAATTTTTTCATCGGCGCCGTTGTGATTTGCGCCGGACTGGCGGCGGCCCTTCACCGCTTCTATATTCAATAAGGATTAACAGCAACATGATTCCGGGATGGAATAAGATCAGGGGACTGGTGGATGATCACGCGCCGGCCCCGCCCTATTTTTTAAACAGCCAAGACCTGCTGCTGCACAAGGAAGGCCGGGAGATTTTCATCAAACGCATTTTTTCCACAGCCGATAATCTGCCAAAATACGGTACCGTCGTCATGAGCCCGGGGATTTCATGCAATGCAAATGTCTTTCGGATCGATGACTCGGGAAAATGCCTTGCCCTGGATCATAACCGGTCTTTTGCCAACCTGCTGGCATCCGAAGGTTTTGACGTGTATCTCTATCATCCCGGATACGCGGAACGGGTTTTCAACCGCTATGTCTGCCGCCGCTGCAAGGACAGCATTTATTATAAAAAGCGCTTCCGCGTCTATCCCCATTACGGTTACGGAAACCTCACCAATGTCGAGGTGCCGGCGGTGATTGATGCCGTATGCGCCCATTCCGGGACAAAAACCATATCGTGGATCGGATACAGCCTCGGCGGAATGATCGCCTATTCTCATCTTTCCAAAACCAAAAGCAGCCCCATCAAAAATCTGGTGACCATCGGCAGCCCCATGGCCTTCAACCAGATTTTTTTCCGGTTTATTCCTTATGTCAATTTCGCGTCTAAAATCCTCGGATTGGAAGAAGACGCGCTGCTGGGAAATATTTCCCAGAACCTGGTGCCCTTAACCCGCACCATCCGGGCCCTTCCCGACTGGTTTATCCGCTTCAACCTGATATCGCCGTATCTGTTCCAGCCCTTAAACATCAACAACAACACCGTCCGCACCATGCTGGGGCAGATCATCGAACCTATGCCCAAGTCTCTGCAGCGCTTTTTTTCGGATTTCATCCAGAAAGGCGGGTATTCCTCCCAGGAAAAAATTAATAATTACCTCAACGGGCTGCGCACCCTGCGTAAAACCCGCAAGAATTTCCTCTTTATTTACGGTACCGGGGATCTTATCGCCACGCCGGAAAGCGTTTTTCTGGCCCGTGAGGTCATTTCACCCGCGGTCCCGGACAACCTTGTTGCTTCCCCAGCCGGCCATATCGACCTGATCGTGGGAAAAAACGCCATAGAAAAGGTATGGAAACCGACCCTGGAATGGCTCAAAGATAAAAATTCATCCTGACCCGACAGGCATTGACCGCTGGTGTAAAGAATCGAACGCATGTTTCGCCATTACACGCAACTTATAAAGGAGACTGGCCGTGATGAAATGGATCTCAAAAAGACGAATAATGTCTTTTATTTTCATGTCAATTCTTATACTTGTAGCGGGCTGTGTCTATAAGTCAAAACTGCCGCCGTTGTGCGAGAAACTGGAATGTGAAAAACAGATCATCATCACCAATGTTGATCTGTTCAACGGCGACCCTGACCAGGGAATCATGGAAAACGTTAATATTTTGATAGAAAACGGCCGGATCATAAAAATCGGCAAATTCCCCCCGTCGGGTGTGGATGCCGAAATTATCGACGGCAAGGGGAAAATGGTAATTCCCGGTCTTATCGATGCCCACACCCATGTCGTATCTCCGGGATCGCCTCCATGGTTTCCGGTCATGCCCGGCGAGGAACTGATCCGGCGAAATTTTTCATCGTATCTGTACGCCGGCATCACGACGGTCTACGACATGGGCGGACCGCTGCACGATCTGGAAAAGATTAAAGCCGATATCGAAGCAAAGGAACAGGTCAACCCCCGGTTTTTTTACGCCGGGAAGATGCTGACCCAAAAAGGCGGGCATCCGGAACGGATGCTTAAGGAACTCATTCCATGGCCCGTGGACGTCATGACCATCGGTAAACTCGTTTTTCTGATCAATGAGCCGGCAGACATCGCCCCTGCCATAAAAGAAAACAAAGCGCATGGAGCCACCCTGACTAAGATCATGGTCGACCAGATTCCCTTTGGTGTCCCTTCCCTGCGGGAACCATTGATCGAGGCCATCGTCAGTGAATCCAAAAAGACTGATTTGATGGTATGCGCGCACATCGGATCTGAAACGGATCTCCTGACAGCGCTCAATTCAGGGGTCCGGTTTTTTGCCCATACGCCCTATCGATCATCTATTTCCGATATCACGATCCAGTCCATTGGCGAAAAAGAAATTGTCGTCATCCCCACGCTGGTGGCTTTTGATCAAGCCGCCGACTTTTTCGCCGACACATTATCCTTCTCGGATCTTGAAAAAGAAATCATCGAGCCCAATATTTTAGAGGCCTATATCAATATTCCGGATGGCGGCCTGGAAGCCAAAGATCCCCAGTTTCAGATCTGGATCCATGAATTGCAGGTCCATCGCGAGATTAAGTATGAAAATGTCCGGAAGATGAAGGCGGCCGGCGTCACGCTCATCGCCGGAAGCGACAGTCCCAACGTGGCCGCAGTGGCCGGCGGTTCCCTGCATAAGGAGATGCGGCTGCTGGTGGAAAAATGCGGTTTTACACCCATGGAAGCCGTGGCCTCAGCCACATCGGTTTCAGGAGACATACTGGGACGCATCACCGGCATCAGGGGGCTTGGAAGGATTGTTGTGGGCGGCCCGGCGGACCTGGTAATGTTAAACGGCGATTTCCGGGAAGATATCCGCCGGACGGAAAATATCCACATGGTTGTGAGCAACGGACGCATCGTCGAACGGAAAATTCAGTGATTCGTCCTAAAATTTTTTAGGACTGATAATCAGGTATTTTTTCATTTTATACCGCAGCACCCGTTCGCTGATTCCCAGTGAATCCGCGGCCCGGGACTGGTTCCAGTCGTATTTTTCAAGGGCCGTCATGATCATTTCCCGCTCCACGGCTTCCAGGCGGTTTGTGGGACCGCCGGTTTCCGCGACCCCGTGATACCGCACCTCTTCGGGAAGGTCCCGGACGGTGATGCGGCTGCCGCGGGCCAAGGTCACGGTGCGCTGGATAATATGTTCCAGTTCCCTGACATTTCCGGGAAACGCGTATTTGATCAGCGCGTCCATGGCGCCGGGATCCATCTGAAAATTATTGAATCCATAGCGCTCCATAAAGGATTCCACCAGGGCGGGGATGTCGTGCCGGCGTTGCCGCAGGGCCGGAATCTCGATGTCAAACACCTTGAGGCGGTAAAACAGGTCTTCCCGGAATTTCCCGGATGTCACCAGGCTTTTTAAGTCCCGGTTGGTGGCGGTGATCACCCGGACATCCACCGGGATGTCTGCTTCGCTGCCCACCCGGGAAATCTTGTTTTCCTGCAGGACCCGCAGCATTTTGGCCTGAAGATGATGCGGCAGTTCGCCGATTTCATCCAAAAACAGGGTCCCGGCGTTAGCCAGCTCGAAACGGCCCCGCCGGGCCGCGTTAGCGCCGGTAAATGATCCTTTTTCATGGCCGAACAGTTCGGATTCAAACAGGTTTTCCGGAATAGCCGCGCAGTTGACCTCCACAAAGGGATGGTCTTTCCGGGGGCTGAGCAGATGAATCAGACGCGCGACCAGTTCCTTGCCGGTGCCGGTTTCCCCCCGGATCAGCACGCTAAACGGCGTGGGGGCCACCCGGCGGATCAGGGAAAGCACATTTTTCATCTCCGGGCTTTCGGCGATGATTTTCACGGGAAGGGGCCCGTCGGAAACCGCATCCGCCACTTTTGAGGCTTCCTGTTCCACCATTACCGACTGGGAAATCATCCGGATCTTATCGAGCAGTTTTTCAAGATCCACCGGTTTTTCAAGAAAATCGTCGGCTCCCAGCTTCATCACCCGCACCGCCGTATCCACGCTGCTGTAGGCCGTGATCATGATGCTGCGGACAAAGGGATTAACGGCCTTGATCCGCTCCAGGATTTCATCGCCGTTCATGTCCGGCAGGCGATGATCCAGCAATACCAGCGGAAATGCCCCTTCCCTGAATCGCTGAAGGGCATCTGCGCCGGTATGGGCGGTTTGCACGGAAAAACCGTTTTTTTCCAGAAATCCCTTGAGCAGATCGCATTGGAGCGGTTCGTCATCGATTACTAAAATTTTCATTGATAAAAGCCCTGTTCCTGATGGATTACAAAAATCGGCTTACGCTGCTTCGAAACCTTCTTGAAGCAACGAACTTCAGTTAATTGGAAGTTCCACCGAAAGCCGATTGTCTTAAAAACCCGCAGTGTGTGCTCAATCAACCGCTGTTCTGCCGCCGGCCTTGGGGAAAAACACGGATATCCGCAATCGACCCGGGGACGGCGATATCAGGGAAATACGTCCATTGTGCGCGTTGACGATGCGTTTTACAATAGCCAATCCAAGGCCTGAACCACGGGTTTTGGTGGTAAAATAGGGTTCGAAAAGCTGTTCCAGTTGATCCGGCGCGATATCGAGCCCTGAATTTTCAATGGAGAGGCGAACGATATCGTGTTCCTCGATGATGCGTACCTCGATTTCCCCGCCTCGGGGTTGGGCTTCCACGGCGTTTTTGATGAGATTTTCAACCACCACGGCGATCAGGTCCGCATCCCCTTCAATATCTTCCGCTCCTGATGATGCAAAGGTAAGCCCAATTCCCTTTTCCCTGCAATTACTTTTATACAGGGTCACCAGATCCGAAACCAGTGCCGTAAAATCAAATTTTCTCACCCGCGGCAGGATCGGCCCGGCATACCGCTTCAGGTCGGAAATGATGTCATTGGTCCGCTTGACCGCGTTGAGCAGTGAGCCGACCAGATGCTGATGCTCGCCGGAAAGCTCGGTCCCTTCCATTTTGAGCCGCTGCAAGCCCATGGAAATGGCGTTTAAGGGATTGCGGATCTCATGGGTGATGGTGGCCGATGCCCGCCCCAGGGCCGCATCCTCTTTTTCCCCGGCCAGATGCCGCTCATAATCCTGTATCCGCCGGACATATTCCATCTGGTACCGATACCATACCCAGGAAAGGACTCCGCCGAAAACGGCGATCAGTGCCGCAAAAAGGAAAAACTGACGCCAGAGCTGATCCAGGCGTTGAAAAAAGACCGTGGCGGTGACGCCGACCTCGAGTTGATGTCCATCGATGAAGAGATGCGCTTCGGCAAGTTGTTGTTTGTCGTCGCGAAAAAAACGGACCACGGGTTCCAGTCGATGTGCCGCCGAATCCTGTTTTACGGGGGTTATCCGGACATAGGCGATCTCCGGAAGGGCTGAAAGAACGGCGATCAGGTTCGGAATGCCGATTTTTTCCTTGAGCTGGCGGATATGGGCCGCTGAAAAACCCACGATCACGCAGCCGGCATCCGGCCCGGGCAATGCCAGATAATAAATATCGGCATCGCGGCTGTAAGCCAGGGACGCGTCAGCGGGACAGTCGATCGTGGTTTCGGGAAACCAGCCGGTCGGGCCTTCCACGATATGGGTGGGACTGTTTACGATGCGAATGCCGGCCAGGCCGATTTCTTCGGCAAAAGCCACCAGTTCGGATTCCGAAAACGGCTCGACGGTGTTGAGAAAATCCGCGAAGCGTGCCGAATTGTATAAAAACGTCCGGATAATCTCTTCGATAACGTCGATGGAGGATCGGGAAGTGTCGGTGTGCTGTTTGATCACCGTGGCCAGAAGCCGCGTCTGTTCCGCCACATGATCGGTGAATGTTTTTTGCGCATAACGCACCTGCCAGAAGAACCAGCCCAGGGCGATGGCGATCAGAATGCCGAAAATCAGCAGATTCCCCTTCCAGGAGGAGACAAGCCGGAATCCGGGAAAAACCGGCTGATCAGTCGGCGCGGATTTAGTTGGCATGCGCCGTGGGATCTTCATCGGCCATGCCCGGAACCGCCGCGGCGCATCCCGCCGGGGCCTCGGCCGTCGCAGGATTTGCCGATCCGCGACCGGACCCCGGTGGGATCATTTCCAGTGCCATGGCCGCCCATGCGCATGCCGGAACATTGAAACGTGATCCGATGCGGGTCCGTGTATCCGCCCCATATGCGGACAATGCTGCCGGCTTCGACGTCGGCGGGCAATTCTTCGGCGGAAAACGTCACGATGACCGGTTCCGCTTCCCCGTCGCCGGACGGCGTATGAATCGGTTGGACGGTCATTTCCTTCCGTTCCATGTCAATGGCGATCACTTTGCCCAGAAGCGTCTCGGCGGCCGGCGCCGTCGGGGTCAGGACGCATAAGGCCAGCGCGATTAAAAATACCAGGAAAGTCCGCATTGGATTACTCCTTTCCGGTAGGATTCCTCTGCCGACGAGGAATCAACATCCACCCATCGACCCTCCGCATAAAGTTCAAGGGGATCAATCGGCAGAACCAGCCCGAGTGCGGCAAACCAGATGGCATCGTCGCGGTCGGGGTCTACGCTGCCATCCAGATAATCGGCTTTTCGATATTCAAGCACCATCCGCAACCGGGGACGCATTTGAAAGCGATCCCCGAATCGCGGGATCTCCGGCCGCCAGAACGAAAATAGCGATAAACCATGTTCCCAATAGGCGTCTCCGTCGCCGGAAGCCCACCGGCGGTTAAGCATCAGGCGGACGCCGGCATCAAGGGACGCTGCCGGATGGGCCGTGATGCCGGTCGATGACCGGCTCAGAAATCCATCGCCCGAGGCGGAGGTCCCCATGCCTGTCGCACCGCCGGCGCCCGTCATGCCGCTGCCGCCGGTGCCTGCCCCACCTCTGCCGCCGCCTGCCCCGCCACCCATGCCGTGATGGCCCCGGCCGGGCTGAAACGTGTCGCCGTCGGTGACGATATCTAAGCCTTGTATTTTACCATCCTGGAATGCAAACGACTGATCCGCGTCAATGGTCCAGGCGGCCGCAGCCAGCCATTCCAGGCGGCCGCCCAGAAGAAATTCATTTAAATCATCGTATTTAAATTCCCTGTCCCTGTAGAACATGGCTTCATAATAGACTCCCGGCCGCAGCAAATCCAAAAAATACCAATCCGTGGCCCCGCCCGCCCTGATGGCATAGTTATCGGAAAATCGGGAATAATCCTGATAGGTCCCGTCAAGATAAAGGCGCGAGGTCAATCCGTCGCCGGATTTGTAAATCCGGCGGGACAGGCCCAGCCGGTAAAGACCGAAACCCGATCCGGACGCATCATCGGTAAGGGTGACGTTATCATCATAGCCGCCGGCGGCTTGCAGGGTGAATTCAAATGCCGCGGCAGGTCGCGCCCGGAAAATGCCGGGATTAAAGATACCGGGAATCCCCATCATCAGGATGATCAGGTAGACTGTTCGGGTTGTTTTCAAATTCACCATCATGTTTTTCCCGGTTCAAATGGCCGCCGGATTTCGGCCGCATGGCGGCCGATATTCCCGATCCTTTGACAACCAACCGGATTTTTTGTTATTTTCAAATCATCCTAACGGTTATGAACCCGGGATTCAAGATATTTTCCATATTCTTAAATCCGCGGGTCTGCATTACGGTTCAGGCAACCATTTCGACCTGTCCCGGGTGCGGGGATCATTTCCCCCGCACCCGGTATCGCGTTATCGGTTTACCGTCGGCCGGCCCGACGCCAGAGCGTCTTGCCGTCCACCGGGTCCCGCAGGTCAATGGTTTCGCCGTCCACCACGATGGTGACGGCAATAAGCCGTTCCGTGCCGTCGCTGTAAACCAGGCGAAGCGCGTCAATCTGAATCGCCTCTCCCACCTCGGGTCGCGGCACACCCAGGCTTTCCCAGTACCAGAAGGGACCGATGCCGTATACGGTAACAAGCGTTCCATCTCCCGTATCCACCACCAGGCCGTCGCCCGCTCCGGCGGCTTCCAATACCGTACCGGAAATGCTCACCGGCTCGCCTTCGGCGATCACGGGACAGTTCTGGCCCCCGATTTGTTTGCTCATCTGTTGCTTTGCCTGATTGCCCATCTGGTTGCCGATGCAGGCGCCCTTTCCCGCCAGGGCCGGACCTGCCGCCAGAAGCAGCGCTGCTGTCATGATGGTCATCCATTTTACCGTTGTTTTCATTTTCTTCTCCTTTTTGATTGTTTCGTTGATGTTCGCGTTGTGATTTACCTGTTAATTGCCGACTATTTTCCTTTTGGCGGATTTAAAATCACCTGAATCGCCTCTTCCCCCCAGAATGCCAGGCCGTTTGTGGTCAATCCCACCAGCTTCACGATATTGGCCTCTCCGATATTGAGCGGAAGGGACTTGATATCATCCATCATGAACTTGGCGACGAAATAACCGCAGTCGTCGGATTTCCAGGAGCTGATCGGAACCCCGTCCAGATAAAGCGACGATACGTCCACCAATGCGTATTCAATATTGGTATGCACCGTCACCACCTGTCCGTTGCTGGAAAGATTAAGCACCTTGGGCGAAACATCGATTTCGATCTCAAATGCCTGAGATGCCGCGGGCCAGAGGGTGAGCATCATCAGAAAAATCCCCATGCCGAGCCAAACCCATTTACTGTTTTTCCATACTGATCTTTCCATAACGGCCTCCTCGTTGATGATGGATGAAAAGGTGAACATCTGCGCTCGGCAATAATTAAATCCAATATCTATGCCAATTTTTTTTTAATGTTATTTCAGTCAGATGGAAATAAAGAAGGCGCAAGGTTTCGACAAAAGCGAAGGATGGATCGTCAAAATCGTCGAATTCGGGTTTTCAGCTTTTCGAGGCGGGTTGAATTAACGTCAAGTCGAATTGACAAAATGTCGACATAAAGTTTGTGGTTTTGGATGAACCGGGCACAAAAAAGGGTTTACCCTGAAAAGGATAAACCCTTGATTTGATTTTGGTGCCGAAGGGGAGACTCGAACTCCCACGAGCATACACCCACTAGACCCTGAACCTAGCGCGTCTACCAATTCCGCCACTTCGGCATGTTTCTGAAAAAGGGGATTGATTTAAAATTAAAAGAGATTTATATATTCGAAAAAAATTCATGTCAAGCGGTATTTTGCTTTATTGCCCTACATTATATCCCCGTTAAGATGGGTTTGTTATACTGATGAAAATAATAAACGATATATATGAACTTGAAGAACCCTTTAAAAAAGCGGTGGTGACCATCGGCAATTTTGACGGGGTGCACAAGGGTCACCAGGCCATTTTGCACCAGGTTATTGAAAAAGCCGAAGCCATCGGCGGAACGTCGGTGGCCGTCACCTTCGAGCCCCACCCCATCCGGGTGCTGAAGAAAAACGGGCAGCCGCCTCTGATCACTCTGTTTGAGCAAAAAACAGAGCTCATTTCCCAGACCGGCATCGATGTACTGATCTGTATCCGCTTTGACGAGACCTTTGCCGCGATCACGGCCCGCCAATTTGTCGAAGACATTCTGGTTCGCCGGATAGGGACACGGGCCATCATCATCGGAGAAGATTACGCCTTTGGCCGGAACCGGGAGGGAAATGTCGAATTCCTGCGGGAATACGGCAAGACCTTCGGCTTCGAAGTAATTGTTGCCCAATGGATTTCCGATACCTTTCATGCCGGCGAAAGAATCAGCAGCACACGGGTCCGGGAAGTAGTGACGGCGGGGAATGTTGAAGAAGCATGGCATCTGCTGGGACGATATTACCAGGTGCGCGGCCGGGTGGTCTCGGGACGCAACCGGGGGGGCAAGCTGCTTGGATTTCCCACAGCAAATATTCACCTGACTGACGAACTCTGCCCCAAAACTGGGGTGTACGCGGTCACCGTGACCTGCAAGGGGAACAAATACAAAGGGGTGGCCAATATCGGCTACAGCCCCACCTTTGACGACAATATCTTTACGGTGGAAGTTCATATCCTGGATTTTAACGACGATATTTACGATGAACCGATCCGCGTCAATTTTATCCGGCGTATCCGGGATGAGGCAAAATTTGAAAATATTGAAGCCCTGATCCGCCAGATCACCAAAGATATAGAGGCTGGACGCGAAATCCTGGCCAACCAGTGAGAATAAATTCATTATGACTGTATTGAAAATTCTGACATATCCCGATCCTTTTCTGACCAGAACGGCAATGCCTGTGGAAACCATCGATGACGAAATCCAGGAGATCATCGAAAACATGGCCGACACCATGTATAAAGCGCCCGGCGTCGGCCTGGCCGCCATCCAGGCCGGCATCGACAAGCGGATCATTGTTTATGATCCCTCCGCCGATCCGGTGAAAAGAGAATTTTCGGTGGTCATTAACCCGGAAATTATCGGCATGGAAGGCGAGACCGTTTCAGAAAACGAAGGATGTCTCAGCGTTCCGGATTATCGGAGCGATGTCCGCCGCAGCCGTGTGGTCACGATCCGGGGCATGGACCGGTCCGGCAACCCGGTGGAATTTTGCGCCGAAGATTTCCCCGCCGTGATTCTCCAGCATGAGATCGATCATTTAAACGGCATCCTGTTTATTGAACGCATCAGCATGATCAAGCGCAATCTCTACAAATCTCGCATCAAAAAGGCGATCAAAAAAGGTGAATTGCCGATTTAACGTTATTTTCATGGGTACCCCCGATTTTGCGGTACCGTCTCTGCGGGCACTGGCGAAAGCCGACTGCGATGTTTCCCTGGTGGTCACCCAGCCGGACCGTCCCAGGGGGCGGGGCCGGAAACCCGCGCCGCCGCCGGTCAAGGTCGCGGCCGAAGAACTCGGGTATGACTTGATCCAGCCCGATACCGTCCGAACCGACGCCTTTATAGACACCATTCGGGAACGCCGGCCGGATCTGCTGGTGGTGGTGGCGTTCGGCCGGATTCTGCCCAAAGCCGTTTTGGAGATTCCCGCATACGGCGCCGTGAATGTTCATGCCTCTCTGCTGCCGAAATACCGCGGACCGGCCCCCATTCAATGGGCCGTCATCAACGGTGAAACCGTTACCGGCGCGACCACCATGCTCATGGACAAGGGATTGGATACCGGCGAGATATTGATGCAATCCAAACTTGAAATCTTACCCAGCGACACGGCCGGAGACCTGCACGACCGACTGGCCGTTGCCGGCGGTGTCCTGCTTGCTCAAACCATTTATGGTTTCCGGAATAACACCATCCGGCCGGTTCCCCAGAATCATGCCGACGCCACCTACGCACCCATGCTGACCAAGGCCGACGGTCATATTGACTGGACTCGCTCCACCCAAGCCATTGAATCATTCGTTCGCGGCATGACGCCCTGGCCGGGAGCCTTTACGTTTCTGGATCAAACAAGGCTGATAATTTTTAAGACCGCCCCGCGGCCCGGCGACCCCGATGCCGTTCCCGGAACGGTCCTGCCGGGTTTTTCCAACGAGCTGCGGATTGCAACGGGCGACGGCGCCCTGGCCATCCTGGAAATACAGGAAGCATCCGGCAAACGGATGCCCATTGATATCTATTTAAAAGGCAAATCGGTTCCCACCGGCGCCGTGCTGCGTTAAAACGCATTGGGAAACATGACATCCGACCCCCGGCAAAATGCACTGGACGCCCTGAATATGCTCGATCAGGGCCGCTTTCACCTGGACCACATCATCCAGGAGTTGTTTGGAAATAACGCGCGCCCCATGATCCATCGGGACCGCGCACTTTTTAACACCCTGGTGTTCGGCGTGACCCGATGGCGCAAGCGCCTGGACTGGATCATCAGTCACCATTCCAATGTTCCCGTGAAAAAGATCCGGCCTGAAGTGCAAAATATCTTGCGGCTGGGCCTGTTTCAGATCTTTTTTTTGGACCGGATTCCGGCATCGGCGGCGGTCAACACGGCGGTCAACATGACCAAAAAGATTGCGGCGGTATGGACGGTCCGTTTTGTCAACGGTCTTCTCCGAAACGCGATCCGCAAAACAGACGACATCAAATTTCCCATGGCGGAGAATAACCCCGTGGCGGCCCTGGCCGTTTCCCGGTCGTTTCCCGAATGGCTGGTGAAACGCTGGCTGGATCGGTTCGGTTTTGAAGAAACATGTGCGCTATGCGATGCCGTAAACGATATCCCGCCATTGACCATCCGGACCAATACGCTTAAAATCGATCGTGAAAAACTGGCCAAGCTGCTTGCATCCGAAGCCGGAAGTATTGAGCCCACCGGCGTCGCGCCGGACGGTTTGCGACTTGGCGCGCTTAACACGCCCATTGACCGGATGCAGGCCTTTAAAAACGGTCTTTTTCAGATTCAGGATGAAGCGGCCCAGCTGATATCGCTTCTGCTGCACCCCTGCCCCGGCGAAGCAGTGCTGGACGCCTGCGCCGGATTCGGCGGAAAAACCGCTCACATGGCCCAGATCATGAACAACAGCGGCCAAATCACGGCTGTAGATCGCGATCAGAAAAAATTAACACGCCTGGCTGATGACATGAAACGGATGGGAATCGCCGGCGTGTCCTGCAGAACAGGCGACCTGGAAGCGCCGGCGGCCCTGGCAGGAGGTGGACTCTTTGACCGGATACTGCTGGACGCGCCATGCTCCGGGCTCGGCGTGATCCGGAGAAACCCGGACATTAAATGGGACCCATCCCGGCAGGACCTTCAACGGTTTGCCCTTCGGCAGGCCGCCCTGTTCCATCATGTATCGCAATACTTAAAACCTGCCGGCCGCATGGTTTATTCGGTATGCAGCATGGAGCCGGAAGAAAACGAAGCGGTTGTTTCGACATTTATGAATGGCCATCCGGAATTTAAAATAGTAAAAAATGCGGCTTATCTGCCCGATCACGCCCGATCGCTGATGGATGAACGCGGTTTTTTCAGGTCTTTACCCCATCGCCACGCAATGGATGGTTTTTTTGCCGTCTGCATGGAAAAACAAACATGATCCGCTCTTTGATTAAAATCGTTGTGATGGGGATTGTTTTTGTGGCGCTGGCCGGATTCAGCGCCTATTTTACCATCACCTTTTTGATCCGAGGGGAAACAAAAATCACGGTGCCCGATCTTGTGGGCCGGGACCTTGTTTATGTGCTGGAAACCTTGACGGACCTGGGTTTAAACACACGCATCCGGGGATCCGAATACAGTGGCGAAATCCCGAAAAATCATGTGATGGCACAAAGCCCGGCTCCCGGGGGACAGATCAAAAAAGGCCGCGAAATCCGTATTACCATCTCCAAAGGGGCAAAATCTTTAGCCATGCCAAATCTCGCGGATCTGGATCTCCGGCAGGCGCAACTCATCATGGAGGAAAATGGGATCTGTCTGGGCCGGGTTTCCAAAGCGCATCATCCGGTAGTCGTCAAAGACGCCGTTATTGCGCATACCCCCCTGCCCGGATTAACTTTTTTCCGGGATCAATGCGCGGATCTGCTGATCAGCCTCGGCCCGATGCCGGTTGAATACCGGATGCCGGATCTTTCCGGGCTCTATCTGGATCAGGCGATCCGGCGTATTGAAGAACAGCGCCTGCGGGTGGGCGATATCCGGTCCATCTTCGGCAAGGATGGGCCAGTAAACATCATTTTAAACCAGGAGCCGGCGGCGGGGTCCCGGGTGCTTCGCGACAGCTTGGTAGATCTCGATGTCAGCAGGGTCCAATCCGATGGCGCTTTAATACACGCGGAACCGCCAATGGGCGCGCTGTTTAGATTCCGCCTGCCCGAAGGATACCTGCGCCATCATGTGCGACTGATACTGCGGGCTTTTGGGATGACGATTATTATACATGACCAACTCATGCAGCCAGGCGCCGATATCTGGCTCTTGATCCCGGCCCATGTTCACAGCGCCGTCTTTCTTTATGTAAACGATGAACTGGTTGAAACGCAATTTTTTGATTGATACTGCAATATGAAAAAAGTTGCGCTTTAAGCCTGTTGCATTTGTGCGTAATAAAAGATAAAGGTGATGGCATTCTCTAAAACTCACTGGGGATACTTTGCAGATACGTACCCGATTTAACAGCTTTTTATAATTTGATAAAAGGAAGACGCCATGAAACTGATCGCCCCTTCCATTTTGTCGGCGGATTTTACCAGACTCGGAGAAGAAATCCGCGCTATTGAGGCCGCCGGCGCCGACTGGGTGCATGTGGATGTCATGGACGGACATTTCGTACCCAATATCACCATGGGGCCGCTGATCGTCGAGGCGGTGCGCCGATCCACCAAACTACCCGTTGATGTACATTTGATGATTGAAAATCCGGAACGCTACATCCATGATTTCGTAAAAGCCGGCGCGGACCTGGTTTCAGTGCACTTGGAAACCGGGGTTCACCTGAACCGGACACTGGAATTGATCCGTTCCTGTGGAGCCCGGCCCGGCGTGGTGCTCAATCCCGCCACGCCGCTTAACGGCATGGAATGGGTCCTGGAGTTTGTTGATTTTGTATTGCTCATGAGCGTAAATCCGGGGTTCGGGGGCCAGTCCTTTATTCCCAATACCCTGGAAAAAACCCGTCGGTTAAAGCAGATGATCAATGATATCCATCCGTCGGTGCTCATCCAGATCGACGGCGGCGTCAACCTGTCCACCATCGCCGATATCTCCGGCGCGGGAGCCGATGTGTTTGTTGCCGGGTCCGCGGTGTTCGGTTCTTCGGATTACGCGAAAACCATATCGGAAATGAAACAAAAGGCCGGGCCTTCCGAGAGATAAACTTTTCAAACGGGAAATCGCAAAATGCGAAAAAAAATTCTGGTCATTCACGGTCCCAATTTAAACCTGCTGGGCGTCCGGGAGCCCCAAGTCTACGGCGCGCAAACCCTGGACGCCGTCAACGGCGAAATTATGGATCTCGGCCGCCGGCTCGAACTGGATGTGGATATTTTTCAGTCCAACCATGAAGGTGAAATCGTTGAAACAATCCAGAACGCACGGGGGCGGCATCACGGCCTGATCCTTAATGCCGCGGCATATACCCATACCAGCATCGCCATCCGGGATGCCGTGGCCCTGTTGGATATCCCGGTGGTGGAAGTGCATCTGTCCAATATTTACAAGCGTGAACCCTTCCGGCACCATTCGCTGCTGGCTGACGTGGTGACCGGCCAGATCACCGGATTCGGCGGCAGGGGCTATCTTCTTGGCATCCACGCCCTGTCAGGCCTTATTTGATACGGATATCGCTTTCGTTCCGGAATTCCAAAACATGCGAAACTTCTATTTTCTTCCGGCGGCAATGATCATCGGGGTGGCGGCATCCCATGTTCTTTTCACCGCCGTGGTTTGGACTTCCAACGCCTGTCTCAGCGAAACGATTTCCCTGCTGTCGGCCGCCGGTTACCTGACGGTGCCGAACCACCTTGTGGCCGCAAGCCTGAAAAACTGGGGACCAGCCTTTGCCGGGGCATTTTTCTTTTCCCTGACCGCAGGCGCGGGCCTGTGCCTGGTCTCTTTTACAGCAACGCTGGCCTGGCGCACCCTTTTTGGTTCGCACCGCGTGGTGCTGATCGTCATTCTGGGCTTCTGGACGGTCCTGCTCTACCGGGTCAACGCGGATGGCGCCAATTTCTGGGCCACAGCCGCCTGTCTGGTCACTCCAATGATTTCAGCATGGGGAACCCTCGCGTTGCTCCCGGATAACCGCAAGACGTCATTCTGGTGGGCTCTGACTTTTTTGCTGGCGGGATTTCTGATCATTATCGCATTCTGGGCGCCCCGGGCCGACGGCGACACCTTTCTGCGCATCCGCGACCATGTGCTGCTGTCAAATCCGGTGGGAGAAAAAATCACGCGCTTTTATTATCAATACACCCTTTATCCGGCCGAAGTTTTTAAATCCCTGGATCAGAAACTGCTCAAAAGCAGCGCTGTTCATGTGGATGATCCGGACCTGATGGAAACAATTGAAGCTAAACTCAGAGCCGAAGACTACCTGCCGGCGGATGGCGCCACGTCTGTTGATCTGCATCTCACCAAACACGACGACCAACTGGTATTACTCCAAAAAGACAAGGAAATCCATAAAACCACCGTAGCTGATTTTATGACTGATCCCGAAGGCGTTTTCCAAACGTTTTCAAAAAAAACCGATAACTGGCGCTTCTTCCGAAAAATCACCTTCATGTCGCTGGTCATCGCGTCACCGTTTCTGGTCTATTTGCTGATCCAGACCGTAATATTTGCCTGCCTGTTTCCCCTTCGTTCGCTGCGCACGCGCGTGGTGCTGTCAACCCTGATCTGCGCGGGGATGGGAATCGGGCTTTTGTTGCCCGTCGGCTCAACAAGCAAAGATGCCATGACGCCCGATGAGATTAAAAACCGGCTTGAATCTGCTGATCGCCGCCAGCGGATTGAAGCATTAAAAGCCCTGTCCGAGATCCCGCTCGATATGGACAAGTATCCGGTCCTCACCGCGGACGATCATAACCGCTCTATTCCCGAACGATACTGGCTGGCAAAAGCCCTTGCCGACAGCCGTTCCCCATGGGCCGATGAAATGCTTCTAAATTTTTTAAAAGATCCGCATCCGAACGTGGTCTGCATGGCATTGTTTAGTCTCGGCAATCGGAAACAAAAACAGGCCGCCGAAGAGATGATCCATATTATTAAGACTCACGATCACTGGTATGTTCAATGGTATGCCTATCGATCCTTAAGGAGTCTGGGATGGATACAGCCCGCATCAGCACGCGGCGATTTGTCATCGCCGTCGGCATTGTCGCCGCAATAGAGTCGGTACTCCTGATCGTCGCCGCATCGGAATGGTTCGCCGGAAGGCCGGGCTTTTCCGCCCTCGCAGCCACGGGCGCCGCCAGAATTACAGCGATTGCAGCCCTTTTGTTGCTGTTTTACCCCAGGCCGGAAGGCCTTGCCGCCATCGGACTTGCCGCCGGCAGACTGCAAGGCGGCATCCGCGCCGGTCTGATCTGGTCGTCAACGTTCGGTCTTATTGCCGGGGCAGGCGCTCTTGCGTTAACGGCCTTTGGCATAGATGCGCTGGCACTGGTCCGCGTGGGGCTGCCAACGGAGACCGGGCGCGTGATCCAGTTTATGGTGGTGGGAGGCCTTGTGGCCCCGATTGCGGAAGAACTTTTTTTCAGAGGGGTGATATACGGTTATTTCCGGAGTCGCCTGATGCCGGCTTTCGGCAAGACCGGCATCGCATGGGCCGTTGTCGTCAGCACACTTCTTTTTGTAACAGCCCACGGCATCAGAGGCGGACTGCCACTTACCCAGATCATCGGCGGTTTTGTTTTCTGCATCGCTTATGAACGGTCAAAATCCCTTGCAGCCCCGATCATCATCCATTCACTCGGCAATACGGCCCTGTTCTCCCTGTCTCTTTTGGCCCGATAAAAGCAAGTTCAAGGGCATTACTTGCCGTCAAGCACATCCCTTACCAGAAACGCCAGTTGTTGAAAAGTCAAAGGTTTGAACATGAAGGCTCTGGCGCCGAGCAGGGCGGCGGTGGTTTCATCGATCTGGGGATTGTATCCCGTGCAGATGACAATGGGGATGTCCGGCCGGACGGCGATGAGTTCCTTTGCGAACTGATCGCCGTTCATCTGGGGCATGGTCATATCGGTGATCACCAGATCGAATCGAGAAGGATCGGTTTTAAACAGATCCAGGGCTTCCGGACTTTTCAGGCAGCAGGTGACGGTGTAGCCGAGAAATTCCAGCATTTCCCGTCCGGTGTGGATAATGGATTCCTCGTCATCCACCAGGAGAATGCTTTCGCTTCCCCTGGGCAGAACCGGGTCCGGCGCGCATTCCTCGACAACGTCATCAGTATCCGCATGTTCTGAAATCGGCAGAAATACCCGAAAGCTTGTCCCCTTGCCGACCTCGCTTGTAAAGGTGATGCCCCCGCCGTGCTTCTGGACAATACCCTGCGCCACGGCCAGGCCGAGTCCGGTGCCGGTGCCTTTTTCCCGGGTGGTGTAATATGGATCGAAAATCCTCTTGACCAGATGCGGTGGTATCCCGTGCCCGGTGTCGCTAACCGTTAATATAACATAGTCTCCAGGTTTAAACACCGGAGATTTTTCCGGCGATTTATCATCGACATGACATTGCCCAAGGCTTATGGTCAGGTTGCCGCCTTTTTCCCTCATGGCGTGGCCGGCATTGGTGCAGAGATTCATCAATACCTGATGAATCTGTCCAGGGTCCGCCTCGATCATTCCCACCGGCGCAGCGATATCATCTTGTATAACAATTGATGCGGGAAGCGTTGCCCGCAGCAGGTGAACCACATCTTCGATCAGATCCCTGATGCGGACCCGTTTGCGTTTCTGCTCCGCCTGACGGCTGATGCTAAGAATCTGGCGCACCAGATCAACCGCGCGGTTGCCGGCTTTGAGCATGGATTCCAGGTAATAGCCGGTTTTGCTGTCCGGATCGGTGCTGATTTTCGCCAGTTCAATATAACCGATGATGGCTGATAAAATATTGTTGAAATCATGTGCGATCCCGCCGGCCAGCGTGCCGATGGCCTCTTTTTTCTGGGATTGCATAAGCTGATTTTCAAGACGCCGCTGTGCCGTGACGTCATGAAAAATCGTGAGGGAATAGTATTCATTTTTCATGTGGATGAGCTTTGAAAACAACTGGAGCTGCAGGACTGATCCGTTACGGGTGGTGACGTTGATCTCAAAGTTGGACAGTTCACCGTTGGCGGTCAACAGATCCATATACCGCTGACGGGCATCGGCCGGGAATCCGATTTCAAGAATATTTTTTCCGATGGTCTCATTTCGCGGATATTGCATAACTTCACAGAATTTCTGATTGACATCCACGATATTGCCATACAGATCCGTCAGCGAAATAGGCTGGGGACTCAGGTTGTAAAGATGCCGGAACTTGATCTCACTATCCCTCAGGGCCTCCTCCACGCGCTTCTGCTCGGACAGATCCGTGGCCACGCTGATATAACCCATGGCCTTGCCGGCGGTGGTCCGCTGAATGGTGGTGGTCATATGGGTGGAAAACAGCGTGCCGTCCGAACGAAGATGCCCTATATCCCCCGAATGGAAACCGGTCCGGAGGACTTTCCGGTTAAACGGAACGACCTCGTTGTTAATCTGCTCTTCGGTATGAAAAACATGCATGGACTTGCCGATCAGGGATGCGGGAGGATGTCCATGCATGTCGGCCCATGCCTGGTTGACATAGGTAATGGCTCCGTTTAGATCGGCGGCTGCCACACCCTCTCCGATCTGGTCGACAATGTGAATCAGGCGATAAAGCCGTTCCTCTGTTTTTTTTCGTTCGGTAATTTTCCGGATGAAAATCAGCAAGTGCGCCTTATCGGAAAGCGCGAGATGCTTCATGGAAAACTCGACCCAGATTTTATTGCCGGATTTATCCGTTGTCATCCATTCGAAAATCTGCGGAAATCCGTCAAGAGCGGCTTTTTGTTTCTGAAACGCCTCAGCGGTGGAATGAATGGGGCTGCTCGCATAAATGGTTTCAAGGCTCAGCCTTGCCACATCATCAGGCGTGTAACCAAAGATATCAAAAAGAGCGGCGTTGAAATTAACAATCTTGTCTAGTGCAGGGTCATAGACGATAACGGCGTCATTGGCGGCTTCAAAAATGGTTTTATAACGATTTTCAGCTTTTCGGCTATCCGATATCCATCGTTTGAAACGGCGGCGCAACCGGATATGCGCCGTGACGATCAGCAACAGCATAATGATGGCAACGCCAAGCGCCGCGGTCATAAGTGAAAAATCCGCCATGTCACCTTTTACGCATGAAAAGATTATTGCGCCACACTACAACGGCAGTAATTTGCGGATGGTCAGCCAAGATGAGAAAGCAGGATTTTTAACATCCGCCGGATCGGTTCGGCCGCGCCCCACAACAACTGATCACCAACGGTAAAAAGCGTCAAGTACTGCTCTCCGATGCCCAGTTTATGAATACGGCCCACGGGAACATCGAGTTTGCCGGTCACGGCCGCCGGCGTCAGATTTTTAAGTGTTTCTTCCTTTGTGTTGGGTATGACGCGCACCCAATCATTGGCACCGGCGATCAGAGATGTTATCTCTTCTACCGGAATATTCTGGTTCAGCTTGATGGTCAACGCCTGGCTGTGACAACGCATGGCGCCGATGCGCACGCAAATTCCGTCGATGGGTATCGGCGGTGATGTCTTAAGAATCTTATTGGCTTCGGCACCGCCTTTCCATTCCTCACGGGTCTGGCCGGTCTCCATGGGACTGTCGATCCATGGGATAAGACTTCCGGCAAGGGGAGCGCCGAAATGGGTTGTCGGAAACCCCTCACTGTTCATGGTTTCAATGACACGGCGGTCCAGCTCCAGTATTGATGATCCCGGATCGGTGAGGCCCTCCGCCTTTTTACTGATGGCGCCCATCTGGGAAACCAGTTCACGCATGTTGTTGGCGCCGGCCCCGGAAGATGCCTGGTAGGTCATAGAAGTGATCCATTCCACGCATTTGTGGTGAAGCAATCCGCCGATGGCCATAAGCATGAGGCTGACCGTGCAGTTCCCGCCGATATAATTTCGAATACCGTCATTTAACGCGCGATCGATAACCTTCCGGTTAACCGGGTCCAGCACGATTACGGCATCATCTTCCATGCGTAAAGCAGAAGCGGCGTCGATCCAGTAACCTTTCCATCCGCCGGTCCTGAGTTTCGGATAAAATTCCTTTGTATAGTCTCCACCCTGGCAGGTGACGATGATGTCCATGCCGGAAAGCAGGGAAAGATCTTTAGCGTCAGCCAGCGGCGCACGCCCCCTGCCGACATCCGGACCATCCTGTCCGGCTTGTGTGGTGGAGGCAAAAACCGGATCAAACCCGATAAAATCATTTTCCTGCCGCATACGATTGAGCAAAACGGAACCGACCATTCCACGCCAGCCGATAAATCCAACAGTCAACATAATAAAAAATCCTTTCAAAAACCTTGATTTCCGGATCAGGGCAATGCAAGATACGGGTGATGATGCGCGGCCGGTTGATATTTCCGGAAAAATAATAAAATAATATCGAAATATATGTTTTTTTTACAAACATTTTACAAAAAATGTCAACACAAGATTACCGTTAATGTCAACTGTGATTCATTTGGACATTCACTGACCCTTTGATATTTAACTAAAACCCGCTGCCGGAACATTATGCCGATATTCGAATATAACGCCCTCAATCCCAAAGGCAGAACCATCACCGATATCATCGATGCCGACAGCGTCTCCACCGCGCGCCAGAAATTGCGTTCCGCTGGAATTTATCCCATCTCCATCCGTGAAGTGCATGAGAAATTATCAGCACGGGAGCACCGGTTTGATTTTTTATTGCGTTTTTTCATGCCGAAGGTCAAATCCGGCGAGCTGACCATGATGACCCGGCAACTGGCCACCCTGCTCGGCGCAGGCTTTCCGCTGGTATCCGCGCTAAATACACTGATCCCCCAGGCCGGTTCCCAGACCTTCAAACGGATTTTGTCCCGAATCAAGGACGCCATCGAAGAAGGCGCGGGTTTTGCCGCCGCCCTATCCCAATACCCCAACGTTTTTTCCGATATTTACATCAATATGGTGCGTTCCGGGGAATCCTCCGGAACCCTGGAACTGGTGCTGGAGCGACTGGCCGATATCAGTGAACGGCAGCAGGCCTTAAACAACCGGATCCGTTCGGCCATGGCATACCCGATCCTGATGCTTTTTGTCGGCGTCGTTGTTTTGTTCGTTCTGCTGACCTACCTTGTTCCCAGCATCACATCGATATTTGTGGACATGGACCAGCAGTTGCCGGCTCCCACACGATTTCTGATCGCCACCAGCGAATTCATCAAAACCGGCTGGTGGATGATACTGCTCGGTTTCGGCATGGCGTTTGCCGGTCTGCATCGGCTGAAAAGGACCGACGCCGGCAGACGCTGGTATGACCGGACCGCTCTTTCTCTTCCGGGATTCGGCGCTCTGCTTACCAAGCTGACCGTGGCACGGTTCGCGCGTACGCTGGGCACCTTGCTGGAAAACGGGGTACCCATGCTGTCGGCTTTGGAAATCGTCAAAAACATCGTGGGAAACAAAGTTGTCGCCGACGCCATCGCCTATGCCGCCGACGAGGTTGAAAAAGGCAGTGGCGTTGCCCGAGCATTAAGTGTTTCCAAAGTTTTTCCGCATATCGCCATCCAGATGATTCAGGTGGGGGAACAAAGCGGTGAGATAGAGACACTGCTTAACAAAATGGCAGATATTTATGAAAACGAAGTGGAATCCACGGTGATGAGTCTGACGTCCCTGCTGGAACCGGCCATTATCCTGGTGATGGGGGTGGTGGTCGGGTTTATTGTTGTGGCCATTGTCCTGCCGATTTTTGAAATGAACCAGCTTATCCGCTGATCTTTTAGTTAGATCTTAGAATTGATATTGCACCGTCCATGCCGCTCCCGGTCCGGGCATGGATGAAAACAAATGAACGGAAAAACGGTTTTTCAGATCCCGGGCAAAGGCCGTTTGCTGCTGCCGGTTGTATTTATGGGCCGCGGTCGCGGCGCCGTAGATGTTTCCCGCGTAAAAACCTGCGCCCACCACCGTGATGAGTCCGCCCAGACCGTGCCTGTCATCCTCGAAACTCTCCACCGCGGCCCAGGCCATCATACCGTTTAAAACCAGAGAAATGAATGCGTCCTGGTAACGGCCGCAGTAGAGGTATCCGCCGCCGGGAACAATCGACAGCAGGCCGGCGACTGGCGGGCTTTTAGAAGGTATCCGGGTATATTCCTTCAGGTGGGCCGATATTTCAGACGCCTGTGGAAAAGCCGGATCATCGGGATCAATGGCGTCAAAATGCATGCCGGCCCGCGCGAAATGGCCGGTTTCAACATAAAGCCATCCAAGATGATAGTTCAGGATGCCGGTTTCACCGGAGCCCGGTGCGTTTTGGGTGCGGTTATGCAAAAAATCGGCAGCCCCCATATAATCGCCCGTAGCCGCGCGTATTCTGGCGGCCTGAAGCACGGCGGACATGCCGATCCCCTCAAATCCAAGCTTTTCGTGAATCTCACGGAAGCGCGAAAGCGCTTTCTGATGATCTCCGGTATAAAAAGCCGACAATCCGATATAAAACTCAGCCTGGTCAATTCGCTTATCATCGGGGAAAAAAAAGACAAACCGCTTGAATTCATCAGCGGCGGTCGCGTAGTCCTTTTGCTCAAAACAGGCGGTGGCATAAGCGAACTGATCGTCAGCAGACACAAGAATAACCGCATCGGCGGCCAGGACGTTGTTTAAGGGCAGGGTCAGGGCGAAAAAAACAGACAGCCACCAGAGAAACAAGGCAATAATTGTTTTTGGTGCCGGATCGAAACGTCGCCATGTCAGCTTATCAATCATCAGTCCAAGCAATTCTGCAACGATTCACAAAGCCGCCGCATCAGTTCTGGGTCACTCGCAAGACTTCCTCAACAGTCGTGGTGCCGCACAATACCTTATTGATACCGTCCTGATAAAGGGTCGTCATCCCCTGACGAATGGCCTCACTTTTTATCTGATGGGAATCGTGGGTCTTCATAATCATATTCTGCAGACTATCATTGAGCAGCATGATCTCATAGATGCCGAGCCGTCCGCGATACCCGCTGTTGAGACAGCGATTACAACCTTTTGCCCGGTATATTGCCGGCATTTCGGCGCAATCCGGTAAAATTCCCAATCGCGTCAGGGTATCTTCATCCGGCAGGTAGGCCTCCTTACAGTCTTCACAAAGAACCCGGATCAGGCGCTGGGCGATGACCGCGATCACCGTTGATGAAATCAGAAACGGCTCCACCCCGATATCGATAAGACGCGTGATGGCGGTTGCCGAATCATTGGTATGAAGGGTCGAAAAGACCAGGTGCCCGGTGAGGGCGGACTGGACGCCGATTTCAGCGGTTTCCTGGTCCCGCATCTCACCGATGAGAATCACGTCAGGGTCCTGGCGGACAATGGACCGAAGGCCACGGGCAAAGGTGAGTTCGATCTTCGGGTTGACCTGGATCTGGCCGATTCCCTTGAGCTGGTATTCCACGGGATCTTCAATGGTGATGATATTGATGTCGGGTGAATTTATTTTCGATAATATCGCATACAGGGTCGTGGTCTTGCCGCTGCCCGTGGGGCCGGTGACAAGGATGATACCGTGGGAGGAATGGATCAGTCGCTCGATCACCTTACGCTGATCCGGATTCAACCCCAGATCCGACATTTTCAGAAGGGAGGAGGATTTATTAAGGAGCCTCAACACCAGCCGCTCACCGTGGGTGATGGGGATGGTGGATACGCGCAAATCAACATCCTGGTCCCCGATTTTCACCTCAAACCGGCCGTCCTGGGGCAATCGCTTTTCGGCGATATTCATTTTGGCCATAACCTTGATCCGCGATATCAAAGGGGCCTGCATCCATTTCGGCGGAATCAGCAGATCATATAAAATACCGTCGATGCGGTAACGAATCTTGAAATTGTGCTGGTAAGGCTCGATATGGATATCGCTGGCCCCGGATTTAACCGACTGGGAGATGATGTGATTGACGAGCTTGATGATGGGGGCGTCGGAGGTATCATCGAGCAGATCCGCTGTTTCCTCGATCTCGCTGATGATATCGATATTTTCCGACATATCCTCAACAAGCTGCTGGGCCGTATCCCGGCTGCTGTCATAGGCGGTGTTGATCAAAGAAAGAATCGCCTCCCGGGTGGACAGGACCAGGGCCGCATCATCCCAACCGAGGATCCGGATCAGGTCGTCCAACGGCTGAACAGCGGTGGGATCATGGATGGCGATAAGACGTCGCATTGTGTCATCATTTTCTCCGGGGACGGCAACCTTGTGGTCAAATCCGGGAATGGGCTGGAGGGTTTGGATCGGTACCATGAGATATTTTTTCAAAAACTGGATGGTGATTTGACGGGTAAATGCCGTGTCAAAATCATCAACCGTTATCCTGGGTATAAGCGGATAACCGTAAATCCGGCCGTAGGCTTCCAGAAGCTGTTGCTCCGTGACCAGTTGTTTTTTTAATAAAACATCGGCAAGGGCAGCGTTCATATCGATCCTGGCCTGCTCGGCTTCTAGAAGGACTTCTTCTGAAACGCCGTAATCCTTTTGCAGTATTTGGGATAATTGTTTTAACATTTGTTGTTACCAGAAGGTCCTTTTGCTGTCATATAGCTTTATCTGCTGTTCTTCCAGCTCCTGCATGACCCGGTCTTTTTCATCATGAATGGTTTTGGCCTCTTCAGCGGTTTCTACCACGTATGGAGTGAGGAAGACATAGAGATTGGTCTTTTCATCAGACCGGCCAATGGACTTGAACAGCCATCCGATGCCCGGCAGGCTGCCCAGGCAGGGCACCCGGTATTCGGTTGAGGAAAGCGCATCATCAATAAGCCCGCCGATGACCACGGTGTTTTTGTCATTGACCAGGACCGTGGTGCTGATGGTCCGTTTCAATGTGGTAGGCTGGAAACTGGCTGTGGTGGTTTCGAGTTTGTTGACCTCCTGGGAGATTTCCAGGCGGATCTGGCGGTCCTTGCTGATCTGTGGAGTGACTTCAAGACTGATGCCCACGTCTTTATATTCATAGTTGCTGTAGTTGGTCTCGCCGGTGGCGGCCCGGGTCAGGTACGGGACGTTTTTGCCGATGGTTATCTTGGCGGTCTCATTGTCCGTGGTCAATATCTGCGGCGTGGAAAGAATGTGCACATCCTTGTCCCGTTTATAGGCGTTGATTACGGCGGCAATAGTGGGAAACGCGATATTGCCCATGGTGATGGATTCGCCGAAAACGCCAACGGAAAACCCCGGTGGCAGCATGGCTGTCTGTCCGGCGCCGGATGCTTGCGCAAGGGAACCGAAATAGCCGGGATCGCCGCCCATGGCCCCGCCACTGAATCCGCCGCCCCAGACACCGTCCTTGTCCTTATAGCTCGCCTCTCCGCCGATCATCCATTCAGTGCCGAGATTAAGGGATTTGTCCTTGTTGATCTCCATGATCAGGCATTCGATATAAACCATGGCCCTCTGGATATCGAGCTGCTCAATCACCTCCCGCAGAACCTCATAGTCATCTTTATCTGCTACGATGATCAGGCTGTTGGTAGCCTTGTCCGCCGAAATTTTAACCGCATCGGAAAGAATCGGCGCCACCTGTTTGCCCTTGGCGGGGTCCGTGGTTTCCTTTGTGGGGATCTGCTGGAGCACCTGAACAATGTCTTCAGCCTTGGCGTTTTCAAGATAATAGACGTGAATTTTACCTTTGCCCCTGGGAACTTCCCGGTCCAGCATATTCACCAGCCTGCGGACACGGTCGACGTCGTTTTCATTGGCCAAAACAACGATGATATTGGAACGCACATCGGGAACCAAGGTGACGTCCTTCTGCCCGCCCCGTTTGCGGACTTCCACTTCCGCGTTAAATACCGAATCGATGATTTTGACCATCTCCGTTGCATTGGCATATTCCACCTGAACCAGCGCGATCTGCTTGCCGATGCCGGTGATGTCAATGGCTTCGATGATTTTTATCAGGCGCTGGATATTGGAATAGACGTCGGTGATAATGAGCATGTTGGTGGGCGCATAAGCCAGCACAACGCTGCTTTTGGAAACCAGTGGCGCGCAGAGCTGGCGGACTTCGCTCGGGTCCGCGTATTTGAGAGGAATCAACTGGGTGACCATTTTGTCAACGGGCGCGTCATCGACTCTTTCAAGCCGCGTTTCAATATTCATGGTCCGGGCGTAGGGAGACGGGATGATTTTAGTGATCTCGCCGGCTTCAACCATTGAAAAACCTTGCACTTCCAGAACGGATTCAAATACCGTGTAAGCTTCGTCAACGGATATGCGTGTGGGCGAGATAATGGTTACCTTGCCCCTGACGCGATTATCCACGACGAAATTCTTTCCGGTCAGTTCGCTGATAAACTTGATGAACACATCAATATCCACGTCATTGAAATCAATGGATACATAACGGTCCCCGGAAGCCGTGTCCGGAGAAGAACTCTCGGAAACGGACGCGGCCGTGACGGTTTCGGACTGGCACCATGCGGATGAAATAAAAAGCGCGCTGCCCGAAAGCGCCACTATCGCATAGACCAGAAGAACAGAAATATGACGAAATTTTTTCATGTTATTGTTCCGGTTCCTTGAGTTTAAAATTTAACGGCATCACTGAATCTGATAAGACAGGCTCATCTCTTCGCCCTGCCGCTGAATCTGAAGTTCAACCGAAGGCGATGCCCTGAGATTTTCGTAGAATTTGAGCGCATCGTCAACGGACTCAATCATGTTGCCGTTTACCCCCTTGACGATATCGCCGTTCTGGAGGCCCATTTCCGAAAAAATCGAATTCTGCTGAATATGGCTCAGGAGAAGTCCGTTGGGCTGGCCATCCTGAAAATGCGGCCTGACCTTGACCTGGCTCATGAGTTGATTGATATTTTGAAGTGCTTCATTGATCCGCTCTCGATCCAGGCTGACGGCATCTTCAGTGTCGACGGGAGGCATTGTATCCTCGTAGGGTTCCGGCATCTCGCGTTGCGGCGTCTCCTGTCGAGATGCAACCCCGGATTTGGCCTTGTCGGAATCCATCAGCAAGATTTCATCTTTCCCGCCGACGGTGAGCACGACTTTTTTCCGCAGAATCAATTTAATGGATGCATTTTCAACTGTGTCGCCGACCCGGAAAAGCCCCTGTTTCTTTTTTCTGGTGTCTTCGATAACCGCGTATGACTGCTCGGATTCCCGAATGATGGTACCCCAGAGCTTCAGGTTCAGTTGTGTCTGCTTCAGTTTGTCAAGATCAATGGCATCGACCTTGACTTCGGCTTGAACGGGCTTGGTCTTAAAAAGATCCCGTTGCAAAATCGCCTGATAGGCTACAAAATCGGTCCTTTTTGGGGCGGCGGCGGTATCCGGCGGCCCGGCCGAAACCGCTTCCGACGTCATGGTTAAATCCATATACGGCACATCGAGGACCTGGGCCGACACCACCTGGTAAAACAGCTTTACGGAAAAAAATACAAGCAGTGTAATCAGAAGAATATTGATAAAGTTAAATACGTGCTTGATCATAATAAATCATCTTTTATTTCAATGAAAATCCGGGATTTGCCACCGTCCCGCTTATCCGGAAAGGAATCCCGCCGCCGCTGATGCTTTTTTCCGATATCATACCGGCGGGAACCATACCTGCCAGATTCCGGATAAACGACGGATGCGGAAGGATCTGGCCTGAAATATTTAACGCGCTGGTGTCAAATGGTTCTCTCAACACAATCGTTCCGGTTGCATTCAAATTAACCTCTTGTCCCTTAACGGTAAGACGGCTGATCCGAATCCGCCGGTCAACGAGTTCCGCTTGCCCTTCAATACTGTTAAAACTCAATTGCGTGATACCGAGAAACGGTGGATTCAAGGCAACGGAACCATCCGTTATCGTTAGCTCCAGACTGCCCTGACCCGCGGGATTTTCCAGATTATTGAAAAAAAACCTGCCGGCGGCAATACCGTCGATATCGTGGCTGACCAGCGCGCTGAAGATCGGTATGTTTCCGGCCTTTATCCCGCCGAACACGAGATCGAGATCAATAGCGGGAGATGTATCCAGTTTGGAAATAGCCACAGTGCCGCTCACAGCGCCCTCATAGACATCGCCCCGTATACGGAAGGCTTTTTCCGTGGAAAAAAGCGTCAGCCATCCGGGCATCAATTTTACGTATTGGGCATCGGCAATGGCCTGCTGATCCCGATAAAGCACCGGCCGTATCAGCTTGAGGCCTGGCGGAAATGCAGGGGCGGCTTCTGATGCTATCAGTTGAAACTGCGGCCACGCACGCGAAACATGATAATTGATATATGTCTTCACGGCATGCGATGGGAACAGGTAATACAGAGAAATCATCGTCACCGTGGCGATATAGCCGATATAAGCGATCCATTTTTTCATGATCATATTATCTTTTTGGCAACATGGCCGGGGTCAATCCCAGCGATCATCCGGCCAGGAATAAACAGCGTTAATGAATTTTGTCTGTTATTATGATGCTTCAATGGTTTCCGCCTGAATAATCGCCGTAAGCAGACTGTTTTGCGGACCGGATTTGTTAATGGAAAGCCTTCTGACCACGACCATGTTATCGGAAGTTTCAATGCCGTGGAGATACGCCGCCAGATCCCTGACGGCGACATCCTGAAGCCTTAGTTCCACTCTGGAAAGCTTGAGTCCGGAATCCCCCGCTATTGCCGATGACGGCCGCATATAGGAGATATTGGCTTTTACGCCGGTTTCCCCTGCCAGGCGGTCCAAAAACGAAAACAGCGTAAAATTAGAAGGCCGACTCTCAAATCGACTGCTCGAAATCGTCGCATGATGTTGCATGGACCGATATTCTTCCTGCATCTTAAGAATATCGGCATAAACGGCCTGACGGGAAATCAGACGTTTTTCCAAGGCATTACGCTTTTCAAATACCGGTGCGATGACGGCCTGAATCAATATGAACACCGCAATAACGGCGGCCGCGCCAAAAACCGCGATTTTTTCCCTTTTGTTTAAGGTAATGTTGAATTTGCCGATCAGGGATGCGGCGCCTGACGTCTGTGTCGACATGCCGGGCCTTTCCTTTTCCAGGTATTGATATTTAATATGTCTTAACCAGAAACCCCGCGGCCGCGCCGCATTAAAGATCTATCTTTAATCTGAATTCCACACGGTTGGATGTGTTGTCAAGATTTGCCGACGTTATGGTAATGGCTTTCCACATCTTTGATTTTTCAAGGCTCCCCTTGACTTCATCCACTGTTTGAAACGTGTCGGTATTGCCTGTAATAATCATGTCTTCATCCCCCCTGACCAGTCGGGTGATCTCTATATCCAGGTCGGCGGAAACGGCAAGACTCATCTCTTTTAGCAGTTCGACGTTTGAAATGCCGGCATCCATACTGCCGGTAAAGGTACTCTTTTCCCTGACCTCCTGGAGGGCGAGCCGCATCTGCTGTTCGGGATCGACAATCCGTGTGATTTCCGGAAATGTTGATTGAAATACCGCAACAATCTGCCGGTTGACGCGGTCGACGGATCGTTGCAGATAATAGGCTTCCAGAAGCACTTGAAACATGATGATAATCACAACGAAAGCGGCGATGAAACCGGTGGTCAGGATATCGTTTTTATATTCTTCCCAGTATCGTTTCAGCGCTGAACGTTCGCCCCGGAAATTGATCAGCCGGTACCCGTTGATTTCGGCCGCTATTAGTCCCAGAGCGCCGTTGTATAGCTCCGGCCTGTATTCCCCTGGCTCGGAAACGGTCAAATTCATACCGGAAAACGTTCGGAGATCCACCGTTTTCACGGATACGCCACTATCAATTTCAATGACGGTTTCCAGTTGTTCAGGATCAATTCCCCCGCCGGAAAGAAACACGTCCGCGGGCTCGAAATCAGTGTGAAAACAGGCTTCAAACGCCGCCAGGAACTGGACGATATGCGGCTGGCAACGTTGCGCTCTTTCCACGGGGTCACCGGCCCCGGCCCGGATGGTGCGAATCAGATGAACACGGCCGGATGATACCGCAATCATCGAAATATCGGATGAATCCGCGTCGATCCATATAAAGTCGGTCATTTCAGCCGATGACAGTGCCGCAACGGTTACGGCAGCGGGCAACGCCCCGGGCGCGATGCTCTGGGCCACGATCCCATGGGTTTTCAATGTTTCCGCGACCGCTTCCATGTAAGACGTCCGGACGGCGGCCACATAGATATCGGTGGGATCGGCGTGGCCGGTTTTTTCGAAATCTATGGTCAGTTCCTCAATGGGAAAAGGCATCACGGATTCGATTTCAAATGGAAGAATCTGTTTGATTTTCCGGCGATCCGCAAACGGAACGCTGAGGTTCCGGTAGGATACCTTGTCCGGTGGGAGCGAAACCGTACACTCCATGCTGTTGATGTCCAGCTCGGATACTATGGTTTCAATGGCCCTGCCCAAAGCGTTCTGGGATCCCTCGGCAGCGGTATCCTGGTCCTCAAACCGGACGTGGCGAAACCATTCAATCCGGTTTCCCTTGAAGGTATTTTGGACCACAAGGGCCGATACGCCTTCATGCCGGATATCCAAAGCCAGTATTTTTCTGCTCATATGGGCAATAATCCCAAAATAATCATATCACCGAAAAACCGCTGCAAATATAAATACATCAATGTTAACGGTTTACTAAAAAAATATCATCAGGTAAATCATAACCGGTTCGCATGATATAACTCAATCATATGTCCAATGCAATACCCTGCAATACCATTTTCCGGATTCCGATTCCTTTTCCCGAAAAACAATTACCGTGGCCGACATGAACATGTCGTTGAGCCGGGCAGCGCATTGGATGCGGAACAGGTCACTGCTGGTCGTGATCAGTTCTTCACTGATTTCGATCTCGCTGCATCCCGGAACGTTTTTGTACCATGTGGTGCTGGACAGATCGTTGAGATAAAGATTGTCTGCTTTTTCAATCCGGAAGTCGCAGATTTCAGGGGCCAGGAACATGAATTCCGGCGGTAGAAGCGCTGCCACAACGGGAAGCTCCGCGGTGTTGATATTGATCTTGCCCGGAAAGGAAAATTTGTTTTCCGCGGCAACCGCGCCGTAAACGGTAACAAATTGCGAAATGCCGGATACTTCTTGGTCAATATGCATGAACAGCTCCGGCGTGATCCCCTTGATGCGCATTAATTCCTGTATATGCCGGATCGGCCCGTTCCGGCAACTGTAGGGCGGGTCCAGGGACTGGTAATAATCATTTTCCGCCCCGGTCAGGCCGGTGATGGCGTCCCCGTCGTCGAAATCCAGCCAGTCCTTGATGGGATTGATAATGGCGTTGGGTTCGATGATCTCCTTCATGAAATCGTCTTCTTCGCTGAGCTGGCTCAAAAGCAAAGCGATGAATCGATACCACAAATCCCTCTGGGCCTCATTGAATTCTTTCCCCTGGGGATAAGCCACCATGGCATTAACCTGGATGCGGGAGAGCTCATCGCTGATGTAAATGGTCATCTCGCCGTCATCAAAGGGAACCTGGGCTATATATTCATTGAGTTTCTCCGGATCGGCCCAGTTTTCCTGGAGCGAATCGATTTCGGTGGTGTTTTTGTCCTGAATCAGGACGGCCTGGGCCGCTTCAACACCGGATGCGATCATGTGCAGCAGCGTCAGCCGGTCCCGAGACATTGCGGAATCCGTAACCGCGGATCGCATCTGTCGATTAAGCTCAAAGGTAACGGCCACCAGCAGCGTGATGACCATTAGCGTGATGATTAACGCGATACCGCGATTATTTTCCGTAACATGTTTGTATAACATTAATTTATTTTTATTCAATCTTGTCCCGATAAGCGGGCAGCGTTATTCTGGAAAAAAATTCATGGCCCTCTGCACCCTCCGGCGCCACCTTGATCTTGATGGCAACCATCCGGGGAGTGGCATACCGGTAACGGTCGGAATCGGAATTCCATTCTTCATGCGCATTGCCTTCTTCATCATAAAACGTCAGGGTAAATTCCGCCACATCTTCGCACAACAGGGGATCATGGTCGCGTTCATCAAACTCGGGCTCCAGATCATAGGGATAAGCTCTGTCGGCGCGTTTGAGAACGGAACCGGCTTGTGAATCGGTTTGCCGGGGAACGTAATATACGATTTCAGCCAGTCCGCCGCCGGTTTGCCCGCCCATGGGCAGGTGGGAAGTGGAGGCAAAGCGCAGACGCGTGAAATTCTGGGTGCCGGTAAAGGTCTGTTCGGCGAAAAATCGGTATGGATCCGGCGGCGCATTGAATTCCGGCTTCCGATAAAGTGGCGGCCGCTCAATGTAGAGTGATGTCAGATCCATCAATATGCGATTCATGCAGGACCGGGCCATTTCATAGGTATTATCGCCATGGCGGATGGCCTCGTTGCGGGACAACACCGCCCGGAAAGACGAAAAAATCGTGGTCACCACCACGGCAAAAATGGAAATGGCGATCAATATTTCGATCAGGGTGAAACCACCTCGGGCATACACGGCTTTGGAAGGCCCCTTGTTAATGAGCATGGCGGTCTTCATGTCATGCCTCCGGATCCGATGCGATAAAATGGCGCAACCGATATTTCATTCTGCCGTTGTCAAACAGGATCAGAACATCGATTTTTTCAAGTTCGATGGTATCACCTTCAGGAACTTCGATAATCAGGGTTTCACGATCTACCTGCCAGCCATATTCGGCGAACGCTTCTCCGAAATCTCCGGATGTTGACCCTCCAGCGCCTTCAGGGTCCAAAAGCACCTCTCCCATTCGGGCATTTGCCAGTAAAGGCGCCTGGGTATAAAATCGAAACGATTCATTCATGCCGATGGTCTGTCCCTGGAGCCGCATGATGCTGACCAGCACAATAGCGATAATGGCGATGGCCACCATCACCTCCAGCAGCGTAAACCCCGGGGCTTGGCGGAATGAAGTTCTCGGGGCGTGATCAGTATTCAAAATATTCCTCATGGATTTTGACGCGCGCCAGAAATGGTTCGATCTGATAGGTGATGCGATTATTGTTATTGTCTTCCACATGGATCAGGGCCGCGTCAGAATACCCTTTGGGATAAAATCGGATTTTGCCTACACCATTAATGATTCTGTCCTGCTCGGGATATGCAAGGCTTAGCAGCCGGAAGCCCTTTGGCAAACTCTGCTTGTTTTCCGCCGGGATTTCGTCGGCATCATCAGCAAGCCCGACCCACATTCGGTTATTGTCAAAATCAAGGGACAATGCAAGGATCTGCTGCTCGCGGAAAGACGTTTCCTTCAGCGTTCTGACGGTCAGGATGATCCATGCGGATAATTCGCGGTTACGGTCCTTGAACAAGGAGATGTCCAGTCGCGGAATCGAGAAAAAAAGCAGGATACTGACCAGGGAAATCACAACGATCAGTTCGATCAGGGTAAACCCGTGATTTCCGGCGATGGTGTTTTGTTTAAATATCTGCAAGCGTCTCTTTATCGCCACGCACACCGGTTGCGTGAATCATCGCGGGAATAAACGTTATCCGGCGGAACCCGGCGCTGTTTTACGGTGCTATTCAATTTCCCAGCTATTGATGTCGGCGTCATAACCTTCACCTCCGGGGGAACCGTCGGCGCCATAGGAAATAATGTCATATTCGCCGTGACCGCCCGGGCTGAGATAGACATAATCGTTTCCCCAGGGATCCTTGGGGACCCTGTTGCGTTCCAGATAACCGCCTTCCCGAAAATTTTTCGGGATCCTGCCGGTGGTCGGAGGGGCGACCAATGCTTCAAGTCCCTGCTCGGTTGTGGGGTAAAAGCCGTTATCGAGTCGATACAGTCGAAGGGCGGTTTCGATGCTTTGAATATCGACGCTGGCCTTGACCTGCTTGGCCTGGTCCGGCCGTCCCATGATCTTGGGCGCCACATATACCGCCAGGATACTCAAAATCACGATGACAACCATCAGTTCAATCAGTGTAAACCCTCGATTGTTTCCCGTCACACGCTTTTTCTTCTGCATGGATGATATCCAGTTCATTATTTAAGTTGGTATGCGGATGTAAAACATGCTACCTTGCAACACATAAAAAAAGGAAAAAATTGCATCGGAAGTCATTTTTAACCAATCCACCCGCAAATATCAAGTCCTTTTGACCGATGCCGGTTTCCTGGAAGCACAAAAACCGAAAATGAGGCGCCGTCATGATTATACCTGATAATTTATCCCCCCTTGATCATCCCGAAGTGATCAGCCTGCTTTTTTATCCAAGAAGAGATTCAGGACAACCCCTCCCCCAACATGTTACGCGAATAGACATCGCCACTGCCGACGGGCTACGTCTTGACAACCGCTTATATCCGGCGGCTCCGGAAAAACCCCATATCCTTTTTTTCCACGGCAACGGTGAAATCGCCGAGGATTACGACGATATCGGCCGGATATACACACAGTCCGGCATGAGCTTTGTGGTGGTGGATTACCGTGGATACGGCGCCAGCCAGGGTATGCCGGGGGTGACTTCCATGCTGGCCGACGCCCATGCGGCCATTAACCGCATAAACGACTGGATGGCCGTTGAAAAACGGACCGGACCCTTGTGGGTCATGGGACGCTCCCTGGGCAGCGCGCCTGCCATTGAACTGGCATACGCCTGTCCGGAAAAAATGAGCGGATTGATTATTGAAAGCGGTTTTTCACAGACCATGCCCCTGCTCCGGCGTCTGGGCATTAACGTCGACCGCCTGAATATTCCGGATAATAAAGTTTTCTCCAATGCCGACAAGATCGCCGCATATACCGGCCCCACCCTGATCATCCACGCCCAATACGACCAGATCATACCCATAGATCACGGGCGGGAGCTTTTCGCCCGTTCACCGGCAACAACGAAAAAAATGCATGTGATCCCGGACGCGGATCACAACACCCTGCTGATGATGGCCGGAATGGATTACTTCCATATTATCCGAAATTTTATCGCATCCGCGGGTATTCATGCCTGATGAGCCTCGCGGTCCGCGATTGCCCGGACATAAAAGGCGCAGGCCATGTCCCCGGCCGCCGCAAATCCGGTTTCCGTATCCACGAACCAGGCGCTGATATAGGATTTGCGGTCCGCGCTCCAGATCCGGTTTTGACGGGGGGCAAACATCTCCGGCTGGCAAAAATCATTCGGTTTGTCCGAGGGCCGGATCAGGTTCAGGAGTTCATCGATGGTCGGCAGCCGCCAGTTGCGATATCCGGCAAACCGGGCCCGGTTTAATCCGTCAATATAGTCATCGGCTTCTTTCCGGCTGACCGGATAGGGTGATCCGGATTGTTCCCATACCCGGCCGTACAAGTCATCGTAAACAATTTGGGACATGCCGGGTTTGATCCGGAATCGATCACCAAAGGCGGGCTGATCTGCTGGCCCACGATCTGTGTTTACGGGACGCCAGTTTTCGTCGAGATTAAAGACTTTCCTGGCCCGGTTCGCGTCGATTTTGATCGGCTGCCGTCGCGGAGACGCGGCCGCAAAAATTCCAGGATGCCCGATCGCTTGGCTTTCGTGCCCGGATTCTGATTTTTCTTCAGATTTTTCAATGGAAAAATTCAACCGGCAGGAGGCTTCCATATCAGTCAGCCAGTCGTCAAAGGCGGATTCGGCGGCAATCCTCATGGCTTCGGCATCCTGAAATCTTTGGCCCGGATCGATTTGGACGGATGTGGCCAGAAACTTGTCCCACGCATGACCCAGCACCGGATTGATATCTCCGGGATGCCGGTTGGCCCATTGCTCCACGGGAATCACGCCGGTCAGCAGACGCCAGCACAGCATGCCCAGACCAAACAGGTCGGAACGCGGGTCCACGGCGTCAGGATCGTTTTCCTGTTCAGGCGGTGCATAGTACGGTGTACCGATTTTCAGACGATCCGGAAATTTCATGACAGTGCCGGTGATCCGGGAAAGGCCGAAATCGACGATTTTAATACTGTCATTCTCAGTGAGAAGAAGGTTGTCCGGCTTGATATCCCGATGGATGATGCCGTCGTAATGCAGGCGTTGAAGGCCGTCCAACGCCTGCCGGACATATCGCACGGCGCGCCGGGGCGGCAGTATCCGGGAAGGGCGTTCCAGTTCACCGTGCTCTCCCGTTAGAATGCCGAGGTTCATGCAGCAGTATTCCATGACGAAAAACGGTCTGCCGGGCGCGTCATGATCAAAATCGAGGATGGCGGCGATATGGGGATGCCGGATTTCCGCCAGGGTTCGCGCTTCCAGGGTAAAAACATCTTTCAGGGCTTCTTCGCCCATGATGCCCAGCAGATGACGATGGGGCTCCAGTCGTTTAAGGGCCAGGATGCGCCCGATAAACGGCGCGCGGACTTTATAAACCCGTCCCATGCCGCCTTTTCCAAGCAGACCGCAAATTTCATACGCGCCGATTTTTTTCATGGCGTTTTTGCATTCCGACAAAAGAATTTTATTATGATTTTATATATTTGATTTTTAACGCCCGCTCGTGGGGTCATAACCGTTCACCAATCATCGATTGGCAAGCCCGTGCTTAAAACTTGGGATAAAAAACGGATTTTACCGACGCATCCCGGTTGTGCAGGCAAAAAGAATCTGATATCTATAATCCTCAAACAACATAAAATACAACCTGAACGCCCATCGCCTTCACGGGTCCGCTTGTGTTGAAGCAGGTTGTTGTTAACTTTAACGGGTCTGCTCCTTCGGGTCAAAGTGAAAATAAATCAAAATGTCAAAATGAATGATATCTGGTTTAAACCGGCAAACAAAACACCGGCACTCTCCGGGCAAGCGATATCAGATGCACTGCTGCGGGTTGGCGATCCGATTTTCATCGTGGATGTGGACGGCGCCGCGGGCATCTGCCAAAGTGGAACGCTTGTTGCCGCTTCCGGTGCCGGCCCCGATCCCGGTCTTTACAAACTTCTGGCCATGACGATGTCCCTGCGTCCGGAAAATCTCGGCAGCGCGGCCTTTAAAAAACGGCATGGCATCCGATACGCCCATGTTGCCGGTGCCATGGCCAACGGCATTTCATCCGTGGAACTGGTAACGGCCGCAGGCCGGGCGCAAATGATCGGCTTTTTCGGTTCAGCGGGCCTGTCGTGCAATGAATTGGAAAAAGCTTTGATCCGATTGAAAGCCGAAGCATCAAATATTTCCTGGGGCGTCAACCTGATCCATGCGCCCGGATCTGTGGATCGTGAATCCATGATGGTGGACCTGTATCTCAAATACGGCGTTCGATGCATCAGCGCTGCCGGATACCTCCGCCTGACCTGGCCTTTGGTTCTTTATCGCCTGCGCGGCATTCACCGGACGGCCGACGGGACCGTTGTATGCCCGAACCGCGTCATTGGAAAGGTTTCCCGAGTGGAAATCGCCAGGCAGTTTCTGTATCCAGCGCCGGCAAAAATCGTGGCCCAGTTGCTGGAAACGGGAAAAATCAATGAAATCGAGGCCGAGCTTTCCCGTTTTGTTCCCATGGCTGATGATATCACGGCCGAAGCCGACTCTGGCGGACATACCGACAACCGGCCGGCCGTTACCCTGCTGCCGTCCATGATGGCTCTGCGGGATGAATGCCGCGAAAAATTCGCATATGCGGATACGCCCTGCATCGGTCTGGCCGGGGGCATGGGAACGCCGTTTGCCGTTGCGGCGGCCTTTATCATGGGGGCCGACTATGTGCTCACCGGTTCCGTGAACCAGGCCTGCGTGGAAGCCGGGACATCTGACGTGGTGAAAAAACTGCTTTCCGAGGCGACCCAGACCGATATCACCATGGCCCCGGCCGCTGACATGTTCGAACGCGGCGTCAAGGTCCAGGTGCTGAAACAGGGTACGCTCTTTGCCCTGCGGGCCGCCCGTCTTTTTGAATTATATCATCAATATGACGGCCTGGAACAGATACCGTCCGATGCCCGGACCGAACTGGAAACCAAAATTCTACAAGAAAGTCTGGATGCCGCATGGGCCCAGACCCGTATATTTTTTACGGAATACGATCCGGCCCAGATCGAGCGGGCGGAAACAGACCCGAAACATAAAATGGCCCTGGTGTTCCGCTCCTATCTGGGCCGGTCCTCGCGCTGGGCCATTGCCGGGGATTTGCAGCGGGCAAAGGATTTTCAGATCTGGTGCGGCCCGGCCATGGGCGCGTTTAATGAATGGGCGGCCGGTTCCTTTCTGGCGGACCCGGCCAACCGCACCTTTGAAACTGTTGCCATGAACCTGCTCTTTGGCGCCTGCGTAACCATCCGCCGGGCAAACCTTATTAATGGCGACATCGCGCTTCCGACTGATGCCGGGCGATATGCGCCGCTGCCGCTGGATGTGATTCAGAAAATAGCGAAGGCGACGTAACCGTCAAATATTTTCGTGTTCGCGTCAAAACTCTTTTAAAACAAAAAAAATTCATATAATTTTAGTTCGTTGCAAGCTTAAGTTCAGCCCCGGCTGAATGGGACGCTTTTGATTTAAAACGAATCAACTTCATCCTTCTTAAATATAAGATCGGAA
>QZJS01000003.1 GCA_003597945.1 Desulfobacteraceae bacterium
CATGGTGCGGGAGATAAAACCGCCGGTGTCTTCTGAAAAATCATGGTTAATCGCCCCCATGGCCTGATCATGATTTTTTTCGGTGATCTGATCGCAAAAATCGGTCATGCCCTTGATCAGATCACATTTTGTGACCAGCACGTACACCGGGAATTTTGCGCCGATAACTTTCATGAGTTCGTCGATGCGGCGACGGATGCTCTTACCGTCTTCCTCCAGGGTTCCCGAAGCCGGATTCATCAGTTTATCGGCGGCAACGGTAATGACCAGACCGTTTAACGGTTCTTTTTTACGGAATTTCGCCAAAAGGGATAAAAACCGATGCCATTCTTCCCGGTCCCTGCCCTCATCCACCGGAATGGCATAACGCCCGGCCGTATCAATAATGATGGCCTTTTCGAAAAACCACCAATCGCAGTTGCGGGTGCCGGAAATCCCGGTTGTTGCTTTGATATCGGCAAACGAAGAAGACAGGCGGGCGCTTTTGATGGCCGTTGTTTTGCCCGTTCCGCTCTCACCGATAATTATGTACCAGGGCAGCACATAAAGAGGATTGCCCTGTTTTCTTAAATGGGATTTGCGCAGGGCTTCGATGGCTTCCTTCCAGCGATGCTGGAGTTCATTGCTGCTGCTTATTTCCTTGTCGCCCAGGGTTTTGACATAGGCATCATCATTTTCAATGAGCTGATTGACGAACTGCTGCTCTCTTTTTTTGAGCCAGAGTTTCTTTAAAAACAGACCGCCGATCCACAGGCCCACCAGACCGCTGAAAATAAAAAACCCCGCCCACCAGGGCAGATCGATGGCCAAAACAATGCCGAAAACCAGAAATAAAATTAACAACAGGACTGAAATTAAAAGAAGCCCTTTGAACAGACTGAAGATTAGTTTATTCATTTAAGGCACCGTGCTGATGATGGTTTCGCCGATATTGCTTAATACAAACCGGTAAATCAGAAATAAGCCTGCGTATAACACCACCGGCGCCGCCAGACAGAAACCGGTAAAAAAAGAAAACCGCTTTGTTTTTTTAGGCTGCATCACGCCGTCGGATTCCTTTGGATAGGCTTCCGGAAACAATTCCCGGTTGTCGACGGACGGCACCCCCACGGAACTGCCGGAAAGAATTTTTAAATTTTCGTTCTTTAACCCTTCCAGAAGAATTTCATCCCCTGGGTTACAGAATTGTCCGGTAAACCCCATGGCCAGGCACATATAATAGACTTCACGCACATCCCGCTGATGAAGGCCGACACTGTTTAACCGTTCGAAAAAAAGCTCCCCTCCGTCCACGGTGCTGTAAAACTGGCGCTGTAGCAGGTTTCGCTGCCATTGACTTTTTCCTTCCCATGCCGAACTCAGCACCGCTTCATCCACCCAGGCGAAAACACCGAACCGCGCCAGATCGTAATCTGTCCGGGAAACGGAGTTATCGTCAACAAATCTCTCGCTTTCTTTGATCAGACGCGTAATATCGACTCTGGCTTTTTCATAGGCAGGGGCATGACCGGCGCCGGGAGCCTCCGGCCCGGATTTCACCAAACAGGAGACATAGACGATAATATCAACAAAGCAGTCGATCAGTCGCATGATCTAGTTTCCCCCCACGGCCATTAATTCGATTTTTAAGTCCTGGGGTGCCGAATCCCAGTACAAGGCAAGATTTTTTTCCCGTCTGACCTGTGCCCAGTGGTCGCTGTGATGATCGATTTGGAAATAAATCGAATTTGCCCGGCGCGGCAGCTCCTGGGGCGGAGAGGGATAGTGCTCCAGTCGAATTCCGGGAAGCGCTCTTGCAATCAGAATAGGCAGATTTTCGCGGGAGCCGAGCTTGGCGATATTAACGGCGTCGGAAACAAGAGGCAGCGGATCGGCCTGTGTTGAAAAAACAAGAAAAAACCGGTTTCCGCCCTCAAAGATCGCCGGCGGCAGATCAGTCGCATAATAGGTTTCATCATACATTAACGGCACGATATATTCGGGGCCGGCCGTAATTTCATCCAGAAGCTGCCCGATAAGCGCCCGGGCACCCGCAAAGCATGCCCACAGGTCGCGGTGATCATACGGTTGTATAAGCTGTTCGCCGCTTTCCGACGCGCCGGAAACGGAAATCCGGCCGGAGAAAGACGACAGCTCACCGGCCAACTGTCTCAAAATGCCGTATACAGTCCACGGATGGACTTTTCGGGTTTCCGTAAGATGCATCAGCATGGGCACGTACCGGTTTAACGATCTCAGTGCCAGGAAATAGATCATGTCTCTTGCCCCGAACTCCGCACTATGCACCCCCCGGTCCCGTTTATAAGCCTCAAGCTGCCGGGCTCTGGCGGCAATCTGATCCCTGATTTCCACAACCAGCTTATATAACGTGTCAGAGGCGTCCAGGCAGACACAGGGCGGGATAACCGTTTCATCCAGTACGATTTCAGCCCCGCTCCTTTCCAGTCCGGCAAGAGGAATCAGCTCATAATCACCAAGACGCTCTTTTTCCGATTCAAAAAATATTTTCAGAACATAATAGAGTTTTTTGACCTGGGCGGGCGGTCCGTTATGGTGGAGATCCTGGATTTCCTCGGGGTCGGTTGTCGTCACAAAACGGGTGGTGACGTCGTTTAAATTGGAAAGACCGGGCAATACGGTCACATTTTCACCGGCGTCATTAAATTTCTTTATTCCCACATACACCGGCAGCCGCTTACCACCCTCACGCCATTCCTGTTCAAAGGAACGGGCCTGCAACAGCGCGTTTCCGGGGTAAACAGCATAGGTCATATCCGGAAACAGAAACGCCGCCTTTAATAAATTAAATGAATGGCTGCCAAGGGCCGCCTTCTGGATTTCAATATCCGCAACCCCCCAGAAACAGGGCGTCAGATACCGGTTGAACGGCGTCATTGCCAGTTGATCGTACCGGTCTTTCAATTGAAAGTGCTGAGGCTGCAGAAAGAGCCCCTGATGCCAGAAAAGCGGTCGTTCCATATGGTTAGTCCCCTTTAAACATCAGAATTTGTTTCGGGCCCAATGTCAGCTCAACATAAACCGAATCGGGCTTCTGGACTTTATTTCGCCATAAAAATCCCGATTTTTCAATAACCACAGGGATATCGATCAGGCGAATAATATTTTCTTTCTGTATGGTGTAGTAACCGGCCACTACCGCAAGGTATTTCGCGTCCTGGGCGCGGTCAAAGGTAAAATGCCTGTCCTGGCCGGGGTGCACGATCAGGCGGGAAACCGTTGCCACGGTGGCGTCATAATGATCGCATTCCAGCAGTTGATAGAGTCCCTCCCGGAATCCGGCCAGATGATTAAACTCGTTGGGGTCTTTTAACTGGTAGACGCACAACAGTAGCGTATGCGGAGTGCCTTGATTTAAATTCAACTGTTCGTCCGCAAAAACATGCATCCTGATCGCCTCCCTTTCAAATTTCCATTCCGGCGGCGGCAACGGCTGGGAAGCGCAGGCGGTGATTGTTGATAAAATCATTATCATTAATAAGTTTTTTAATGAATTGGCCACTACTTTTTTCTCCTGAAGTTGAAAAAATTCAAAACGACGTTGACCTTACCCCCGGCAGTTTGCCGCCATCTTTTTTTGAGAAAGCGATCACTCTTTTTTCAATGCCCGGCATTTTTTTTCAAATTCCCTTAAAAAATCCTCCATGAATTTGTCGGATTCAAACCATTTTTTTATCTGGTTATATTTGCCCTTATAGACGCCATATAATTTCGACCGGCGAAACGGTCCCACCGCCAAACCGCCGCCGGTCTCCTGATCAAGATTTTCCGGATTAATCTCGTCAAGCACCCTGGCCAGGGTGGAGCGGACGGATTCTTTAAACGCCTGCTGAGACGTTAAAAACGCCCGGTTGATCTGCGTCAAATGGTCTTCTATGGATGCCAGGTCCGTCCCGTCCCTGATATGCGATCCGATGACATGCCGAATGGTTTTGTCGTCAGAGCGTTTGCCGGGTGGTTTGCCGTAGAGTGTTTTGTTGATGGTGCCGATTAACCGGTTCATGGAATCAAAAATGGTATTTAAGGATTCCGCCAGTTTCTGAATCAGCTCGGATGCGGAAAGCTGCGTGGATGAAACATCTTTGCCGAGTAAAAGGGAGAATATACGGCCCATGACCCGGTTATCCGCCAGCAGATCCCGGGTTTCGGGGTCCGGGATTTCACTGAATTCATCAATCAGACGCGCCAGCAACTCCTTTTGCTCATTTTCGGAAAGCGTGCCGAGCCTTGATTCAAGAAACCGCTCAATGCGCGGTTCCGCTTTCTGCGCGTCGGAAATATATATATTCCAGATTTCGCCTGCCATCTGGTCAATGAGAACCGGTTCTCCCATAAAAATTATGTCCCATCCTTTTTATCAGATTTTTCAGGCCCCGATAGTTGTTTGCGCGTTATGATGACTGTTTTTTCAAGAGATTCACCCGGAGCGCTCACAGCGTCGAAATGGGCCGCACCCTTCGGGTCATCAGCGGGAATGTCTGGCCGGCGGAATTGGTTTTTTAAACCGGCGGCATTTTTGAGTCGCGGCGAAATGATCACTGTTTTTTCCAGATCATCATCAGTACGCGTGCCCGGCGACGGGGCGCGCCTGTTGTCGCCGGCTTTGTCCGGTTTCGGCTTCAGGATCACGGTTTCCTTGTCTGTTCCACCGGATTCCGGAACCTGCTCAAAAACAGGGATGGAACCCTTATTTAGGGCATTTGCTGTAATGATAACCGTTTTTTCCATTCGGGAATCGTTTGTCCAGGGGTCCGTATTTTTTTCATCGGCGATCTGAGCTTTTCTGGCGATAATTACCGTTTTTTCCGGCTCCTGAGGCAATGCCCCGGGTTTGGGTTTCCCGGCAATCTCTTTTTGTCGTGAAATAATCACGGTCCGCTGCAGGTCCCCTGCCCCTGCCCCGGTCGGCGCAGCGCCGGTTTCAACGGCATCGGCGGCAACGCGATCTTTCGGGGGAAAAATCACCGTGTCCGGATCATCTTCACCCGGACCATGCAAACGCCGTGTTTGCCACTTTTCCAGAATGATCCGGAGAATCCGGCGGATCTCTTTTTTTACCGCATATACATCCGGGGCCTGTTCTGTGCCGGCATCGGGTGCGGCATCTTTTTTTGCAGAATTTTCTCCACCTGCCAACGATTTTTCGGAGCCCGGCATTTCTGATAAAAATGCCGTCAAATCCGTTGAAAAATCGCCGGATGCTTTAAAAACAATCATATAAAACGGGAAAAAAGAGAAAACGGAAAGTCGCGAGAACGCCTTATTCTCCGGGCCGAAACAGGATGCATGCTGATCACATGCAGGACACGGCAACGGATATGCCGGATCACCCTGTTTTACCGGCATGCCGAATCCGTAAATCAGGTCATCACCGCTTTTTACGTTTGCCGGCGCGTCAACGGTTGTTTTCCGCGCATAAAAAACAGCCGGTTTCCCGCCGGCGTCCGCACCGCACGGGCAATATAAATATCTTTGGAGGGTGACGGAAAAGGACGGCAAGCCGCTTTTTATCAACAGATCATCATCCCGGCACTGTTTCAGCGGATCACCACAGACCGGACACAAGGGGTGAAAATAGACTTTTTTAAACCGGCAATACCATAACGGCAGAAACGGAATCAGTTTCCCGTTTTCATCGATTTGCTCGGGAATAACCACCGGTGGTTGCGCCAGACGGTTTTGGGAATAAAAGGAAAACGCCGTCTGCCAGTTATTTTCAATATCGATATTATTTAACTGCTCTTTTACATCGGAAAAAATATAATGATCCTTCTGGATGAGCATAAAAACCGATTCAATGATCCCGGCATCCTGCGCATGAATCTTTGTATGAAGAATTTTTGAAAAGGGACTTGATTCGAATACAACCTGAAGAAATGGATGAGACTCTAAAGCTTCCTTACCAGTCCATAGATCCGTTAAATGCAGGAAAAATCCGCGTTCAACCGGATTTAAATAAGGGATCAGAGAAATTGGACTCTTATTATTGCTAAGCGCCAGGTTCATAGATTATGAAAAATTCTTTGCAAATTTTTATGAATCAAGCATCCAGGGCATAACAAAAAGCAACTGCTGTAAATTAACAACCAAACCGCTGCGGAAAAATCGTAGGAAAAAGGATAAGAATAAAAATTTTTTTTACAACCTGATGTATCTCAAAAATCATTTTGCATGTCAATCTGAAAGAACCACCAGATATGACAGAAAGCTGCGTGCGGCATGACAACATAAAAGGGGACAGATAGCGCGTCTGTCCCCTTTTATAATTGTATTCACACGATTCCGGGAAAAGCCGGCCGTCTTGCTAATAATGCAAATCCGCGTACTCCACCCATCCGCCGGCATCCACCAGCGAGCGATCAAATCCTGAAACGGAAAACGATATTTCCGTTTCCTTTCCGTCGGCCGTGATGATGAACCGGCTGTTTTCAAGATCGGTTTGGATACGGGCGGGTCGGGCGGAAAAATCCGCAAATATCTTTTCAATGGTCGGCCCGGGAAGTTCAATTGCCATCATGCCGCAATTAAACATATTCTGGCGAAAGATCCGCGCAAAACTCTCGGCGATGACCAGGTTGATGCCGTTGACTTCCAATGCCCAGGGCGCGTGCTCCCGCGAAGAGCCGCACCCGAAGTTGGACCGGGTGATAACGACCTGCTTATCGGCGATATCGCGTTTCGGGTCAAAACCGGCCAGGTCGAGATCCGCCAGCAGATGGGGGGCCAAAGCTTCCCTGGTGATTTCCGTCAAATACCGGGCCGGGATGATTTCGTCCGTGTTGATATCCGACCGATCAAGAAATAATACATTGCCATCGAAATTTTTCATCGTTGCCTGTCCTGTTCTCCCTTTGAAAAGAAATCTGAGGTTTTGAAACAGCTTCTAGTTTCTGGCCTGGGTGATATAGCCGGCAAGGGCCGTGGCCGCGGCCGTGGCCGGACTCATGAGATGCACCATGCCGCCCTTGCCCATGCGACCGTTGAAATTGCGGTTGGTGGTGGCGGCGCAGACTTCTCCCTCGGCCAGGACCCCGTTGCTCATGCCCAGACAGGCCCCGCAGGTGGGATTGGTAACGCAAAATCCCGCATCCATGAAAATCGCAATGATCCCCTCATCAATGGCTCTTCGAAAAACATCCGGCGTGGCGGGGGATACAATCCCTCTTACGTTGTCACTGATCCGACGGCCTTTGAGAACCATGGCCGCGGCCCGCAGGTCTTCCAGGCGGCCGTTGGTGCAGGAACCGATATAAACCTGATCCACCGGGGTCCCTTCCATCTCCCGCACCGGTTTGACCTGGTCCGGCTTGTAACCGAAAGTGACCATGGGTTCAAGATCGCTGACATCAATGGTGATCCTGTCGTCATAGACCGCGTCCGAATCCGGAAGAAATTTTCCGTAGGCTTCGGCGGCGTCGGCTTCGGAGTTGAATTCATCTTTGATAAACCGCCAGAGATACCGGACCGTGGTCATATCCGGATAACAGATGCCGCAGGTGGCCCCGGCTTCAACCGCCATATTGCAGAGGGTCTGGCGGGAAGCCATGCTCATGCTCTTGACCACCGGCCCGGCAAACTCGATGACCTTGTTGGTGGCGCCGGAAACCCCGAGCCTGCCGATGATGGATAAAATCACATCCTTGGCAAAAACCCCGGGGCCGGTCTGGCCGGTCACATCAATCCGGATCGTCCGCGGATAATGGAAGGCGCAAACGCCCTTTAAAATCCCCACCTCCAGGTCGGTGGTCCCCACGCCGGCGGCAAAGGCTCCGAAGGCCCCATGGGTGCAGGTATGGGAATCTCCCATGATAATGGTATATCCCGGCCGTGCAAACCCTTTTTCCGGAAAAAGGGCATGACACACGCCGTTTTGACCGATATCGAAAAAATCCTTAATTTCGTGCCGCTTTGCCCAGTCCCGCAGGATTTTTCCCTGGGTGGCGGTTTTGGAATCCTTGGCCGGGGTGACGTGATCGATCACCGCCTTGATTTTTGCCGGATCAAATACCCGGTCTTTGCCCCGCGCCATCAGGTCGGTGATGGCCAGCGGCGTGGTGATTTCATGACAGAATACGGCATCCAGCCGGATCACGCAGATATCGCCGTCGGGCCGGTCCACCAGGTGGGCGTCGAAAATTTTTTCAGCAACTGTTTTTCCCATTGTATACCCTCTATTCAGTTGTAGCGACTTCGTAAAAAGCTATATATACCGCATTATTTTTAAATAATGGTCACATGCGGTTTTCCGCAGGCCTGCATCAGGTAATCGGATAACAGCCATCCGAGAATGGCCAGGCATTCCATGTCCAGAAACTGTTCGGCCCGCCGCTCGAAAAGGATACGGCACTGGGCCGGAAACTCTTCATCGGCGTCATTAAACAGCAGATATATGGGCACACGGGGCAGCGAGCAGATGATCATTGCCAGATCATATGCCAGCCCGTCGCCGGGATCACGGCCGCCAAGATGCCGGCATGCCCGAGAAAGCGCTTCAACACGACCGGAAAAATTACGGGCGATCGCATCCTCTGTGTTAACGGAAAAAGCGCCGGCAAACGGGGCCGCGTCTAAAAAATCCTTGTAAGACACCCATTCCGCGCCGTCATGGACCAAATGCGAAGGGCACATGATCAGATAACGGCACAGGACCACGCTGACTGAAAAAATCGGCTGCCGACCGTCTTGATCATAGACGCCGTCGGATGCCAGACGATATTGACGATTGAAAAAAGGGATGTTGATGCCGTTGTCGGTAAGGCGGACGCCGAGAATCGACTCGGCGTCCCGAAGATCGGAAGGCGCCATCCGGGCAACCTGGTCAAGATAGTCCCGGAAGGTTTTTTCAAATACCGGGGCAGCAGCGGTTTCACCCACGGATTATTTCTCCCACCCGCCGATCAGGTGCAGATGCAGGTGGAAAACCTCCTGGCCTCCGCCCTTTTCCACGTTGAAAAACAGCCGGTACCCGGATTGATTCACCCCCATGCGCAACGCCATTTCCCGCGCGGTCATGATCATCTCCGCGATCAGAGGTTTGTCGGCTTCATCCAGATCATTGATGCTTCGAATATGCCGCCGGGGCACAATCAGCAGATGCACCGGCGCCATGGGCTTGATGTCCTTAAACACCACCAGCCGGTCCGTCTGCGCGACAAAATCAGCCGGAATATCGCCGTTGGCGATCTTGCAGAAAATGCAGTTTTCCTCAGTCATGTGCCCGCCCCGCCTCTTTTAAATAAAAGAATAAGTCCGTCTCCATTTATGCCGTTACCACCAGCACCGAGGTGTGGTCCAGGGCACGGACCAGCTTGATGCTAATATCTCCCCGAACGAATTCCTCTGATTTGGACATTTTCTTCCGGCCGATGACCACCATGTCGTATCGGCCTTTTTTAAAGCAATCGATAATCCCTTCCGTAACCGAAGGATAAGGATCTGTCAACAACTGGATATCGATGCGATCCGGATCAAAACCGCCCTCCTCCACCAGGCGATCCTTTGCTTTCTCCAGTTCCGCCTTGAATCGAATGGGTTGTTCGGCCATGAATTTTTTACCCATGAGTTCCTCCCCCGATGTGGGCTGTCGGAAAACATGGATGAGGGTAAAGGACGCATCTTCCGGGCAGATGGACAATTTTGCAAGAAAATCAATAAGCGCCCGGGAAGTTGTTGATTCATTTATCGGCACCAGAATACGGTTGGCCACAGTGCTACCCCCTTGCTTTCAATGAATGGTCACCTGGTGTAAATCATCGATGATTTCATCGATATGTTCATAGGTCAGTTCCGCGCCCCTGGTGAAATGAAGCAGGGTATTGTTGAGTATTTCCGGGATATAGGGGAAAAATTTTTTTAAATTCATAAAACGAGACTTGTACATGACGGAAAAATCATCGGCGCTGAGCCGATGCTTCAGGTTGCCGTAGCGCTCTTCATCTTGAAGAATCATGTTGAGCTCGAGAAACCCTTTGCCCGCCGTATAGAGCAGAATGTTTCCCAGACCGAAAAGATCAAGGCTGAAAGGGTTTTCCGGCGTGACGAAATCATAATCAAAGTCGATCCAGACATAATTGCCGGTCTCCCCTTGGATGATGAGATGATCATTCCGCACGTCGCCGTGCCGGATGCCCTGATCGTGCAGCAGTTTAAGGGCTTCAAAGGAGGTGATCAGCCGGCTCAGTATCCCCGGAAATAGCGTATAAAAATAGGTTTGATGATCCATGAGCAGGTTGTCAAGATAGACATGAAGATTGGTCCCCCGGACGATATCGAGAACCCGGAGGTTGTTGTTTTTGCTGTCCCGCAGGGTCACGCCCTGCATGAAAAATGGATTGCCCCGTGTCAGTTCCAGCGCCCGGCTTTCCTTATCGGGGTCCCGGAAACAAAGAATTCGGATACCGCCGAGGATGGTCTCAAATTTTTCAAAAAACGCCAGTTTGATGATTTTCCGTTCGTTGGTGGATGTTTCAATCACCCGCTTGACCCAGAATTTCGGATCCTCGGAGCCGAAACGACGCTCATGTTCATAGCCGGTCACCCGAAACACCCGGTTGCCGACATGGATTTCATCGCCGGCGTCGATATCGAAAAACTCGCTGGTATCCAGAAACGGCCGCCGCATGGCGATTACCCTTTCAACATTCTCGGCGGCAGTCCTTCGATAACCATCCGGATCTGGTCTACAAAATTTTTCAGACCGTTGTTTTCAATGGCCAGGCCCAATTGATTGGCCAGCACACAAAGCGATTCGATATCCTCCTTGTGAAGCACCAGGGGTTCATGATGATAAATACGTATTTCGCCGATGACGTTTTTCCGATATTTAATGGGAATGGCCATCATGGAGACGATCCCTTCCTTTTCCGCGGCTTCGGGATACTGAATCCGCTGGTCGGTTTTCATGTCGGCAACGATTTCCACCTTTCCGGTAGTCAATGATCGGTATTTATGATCCGCAAAGACCGGTCCCTTGTTGTGGTATTCATCGCTGATGCCGTAGCTGCTGACCCTGAACAGCTGTTTTTCGACCTCATCGAAAATCATGATACTGGCGCCCTTGACATTAAACGTCCGGCAGACTCCCTCCACCAGGTGATTGACCAGCAGGTTGAAATCCTCATAGGTTGAAATGGCATTGCTGATCGCCTTAAACTGCCTGAGATAGAATTTTCGTTCAATGATATTGGCCATGCGTGCAAGCTCCCCCTCTTTTCATGGATCATTAATACCTTGGCCTTAGGACCTTTTTTGGTGTTTATGCGACCATGCCGCCTCAGCCGATATCCCACCGGCCCCTGAGGGACGGCCGCTGCATGGATCTCTCCAGGATGCGCAGAAAAACAGACCGGGAAATTTCCCTGGCGCCAAGTGTTACCAGATGGGCGCTGGTGATCTGACAGTCAATAAAATCAAAATCGTTTTTCCGCAGATACGCGCACAATGCCGCCAAGGCGACCTTGGAGGCATTGGCGACCCGCGTGAACATGGATTCACCGAAAAAAACTCCGCCCAAAGAGACACCGTAGAGACCCCCCGCCAGTTTGCCGTCCTGCCATGCCTCGATGGAATGGGCATAACCCGATGCAAACAGATCGCAATAGGCCCGGATCATATCCGAAACGATCCAAGTGCCCGGATCATTGCGCCGCCGGGCAGCGGCACAGCAGGTAATCACCTGTTCAAAAGCATTATCGCTGGTGACCTCAAAACGATTCTGCCGGATAATCCGGGCAAGCCGCCTGGAAATATTAAGTTCATCCGGATATAAAACAAGCCGGGGATCCGGGCACCACCAGAGAATCGGCTCGTTATGGGCAAACCAGGGAAAAATCCCCATCCGGTATGCCCTAAGTAACCGTTTCTCGCTCAAATCGCCGCCGATGGCCAGCAAGCCCACGGGATCGGCAAGGTGCGGCGGCGGGAAAGACGTTGTCTTGTCAGTGAGTTTGAAAATCGGCATCTCGCTGCATCAGGAATAGGCAAATACCAGCCGGTCTCCCACCACCTTTACCAGCACTTTACCGCCCTTGACCAGCTTGCCGAAAAGGATCTCATCGGTAAGCACATCCTTGATTTCCTTCTGGATGAGCCGGTCCAGGGGCCGGGCGCCGAAATGAAGGTCAAAACCGTGTTTGGCCAGCCATTGGCGGGCCGCGGGCGACAGGGAAAGATCTATCTTTTTGACCGCCAGCAGCGGGGTGAGTTCATCGATGAACTTGTCCACAACGCGCTCCATGATATTCATATCCAGGGACCGGAAGTTGATAATGTCATCGAGTCGGTTGCGAAATTCCGGACTGAAAAATTCCTCAATGGCTTTTTTGCCCTTGCCGGCCGCGTTACCAATGCTGTCGCCGCCGAAACCGATGGCGTGACTGACCATTTCCCGGGCGCCGGCATTAGAGGTCATGATCAGAATCACGTTTCTGAAATCCGCGGTTTTTCCGTTGTTGTCGGTCAGGGCCGCATGATCCATTACTTGCAGCAGGATGCTGTACATGTCGATATGGGCTTTTTCGATTTCATCCAGCAGCAGCACACTGTAGGGCGATTTGCGGATCTGGTCGGTGAGCAGGCCGCCCTGCTCAAAACCGATATAACCGGGAGGAGCGCCGATGAGCCGGGCCACGGCATGTTTTTCCATGTATTCACTCATGTCGAACCGCAAAAACTGAACACCGAGTATCCGGGCGATCTGGCGCGCCACCTCGGTCTTGCCCACGCCCGTAGGTCCGGTAAACAGAAATGATCCAATGGGCCGCTCCTGCGCTCCCAGGCCGGCCCGGGACCGCTTGATGGCCTTGACCAAAGAGGCGATGGCGTCATCCTGACCGAAAATTTTCTCCTTGAGCCGCTCTTCAAGATGCTCCAGGCTGGCTTTGTCCGACGTGGAAACGCTTCGGGTGGGAATCCGGGCGATCTTTGAAACCACTTTTTCGATATCGGACGGCTGCACCCGTTTCCGGCGGGACCCTCCGGAAAGGCGCAACAGCACGCCGGCCTCGTCCATCACATCAATGGCCTTGTCCGGCAGATACCGCTCGTTGATATGTTTGGCGGAAAGCTCGCACGCGGTTTTTAACGCCTGGTCCGTGTAAGTGATCTGGTGATGATCCTCATAACATGCCTTGAGACCTTTGAGTATCCTGACGGTATCGTCGATGGAGGGCTCGCAGATATCAATCTTCTCAAATCGTCGGGCAAAAGCCCGATCTTTTTCAAAAAACCGCTTGAATTCCTCATACGTGGTGGAACCGATGCACCGCAGCTCGCCGGTGGCAAGAGCGGGTTTGAGAATGTTGGAGGCATCCATGGTTCCACTGCTGGTGGCGCCGGCCCCGATAATGGTATGAATCTCATCGATGAACAAAATTGCTTTTTCCCGTTTCAAAAGTGCCGAAATCACGGCCTTGAGGCGCTGCTCAAAATCACCCCGGTATTTGGTGCCGGCCAGCAGCGCGCCCAGATCTAAAGAAAAGATCCGGGCGTCTTTTAAAAATTCGGGAACATCGCCCCGTGCGATTTTTTGGGCAAGCCCTTCGGCCATGGCGGTCTTGCCCACGCCGGGCTCTCCGACAAAAACCGGGTTATTTTTACGCCGGCGGCACAGCACATGGATGGTGCGCTCCATTTCCCCAAACCGGCCGATAAGGGGGTCGAGCTTGCCGTTTACGGCCCGATCCACCAGGTCCAGGGTAAACGCCTCCAGGGGATCAAGGGGCCGCTTTTTATCCTTCCGGGTGGTCAATAAACCCGGATCAGGTCCGTCCTTGAATGTTTCACCGCGGGATCCGTGGGATATCACGTTGAGGACATCCAGCCGGGTGATCCCTTCGGCCGCCATGAAATAGGCGGCATGGGAATTTTTTTCTTCGAGCATGGACGCCAGGATATCGCCGATGTATACCGCGTCCTTTTCAACGGATCTCACATGATTGACGGCCCGCTGGATCACCCGCTGAAACTGCATGGTCTGCTGCAAGACGTATTCTTTGTCCGCGGGTATCTTCTCCAGCTTTTCATTGAAAAATTTTTCCAGCTCATTCTGGATGTTTTCCACGTTGCCGCCGCAGACCTCGATCAGTTCGATGCCGCCGCTGTCACGAAGGATGGCGTAAAGAATATGCTCCACGCAGACGTATTCATGCCGCCGCCTGCGGGCCTCCTTCACCGCGAAACTCAATATGGCGCTCAGTCCTTTGCTGATCATCGTATTTATTCTTTCTCCATTGAACATTTAAGGGGAAAACCGCGCTCCCGCGCCAGTCCATGAACCGTTTCAACCTTGGTTTCGGCCACCTCAAAGGAATAGACCCCGCAAATGCCGATACCCGACTGGTGCACATGAAGCATGATACGGATGGCCTCTTCCATGGATTTGTTAAAGACGACCATCAAAAGTTCCACGACAAACTGCATGGTCGTATAGTCGTCGTTGTGGAGCAACACCCGGTACATGGGCGGCTCATCGATATCATCCAGGGTTTCGGAGTGGAGTTCCTCAACCGTTTCCGTATTAAAATCATTCATTGTATTCCAATGTCTTCCTGGGTTGTCGCTTTTCCGGGCTTCTATCGCTTTTTAAGAGGCGTCACTATCTTTGCCCTTTTCTCTTTGCCTTACCAATATAATCACAAATGACGGATCCGCCAGAAAAGTTATCCGAAAAATACGCCCTGGCGTCCGGCCGGGAGAACGAAACACGCGGGATATCCCGGCGATGAAAAATCCGGACACCGGTGTGGGGAGAAGATATTTTCAGCTCGTTTGGAAGTATCATAACAAAAAAGGACCGGAAACTTCAACGTAAAACTGAAGACGTAAAACCGAAGGCAAAATTTTTAGAAAACCTTGTTGCCGATATCGCTGGTCGAGCGGCATCGGCGACGATGTGCTCGACGGCAACAAACTGACCGAAGCAGCCTTGCCGCGCTGTCTTAGAACTGAAAATGAGGTTACCGATTTCAATCCAACCTGACATTTGCCCGCCCATAAAACCAGATCAAACCAAGAAAGGTCACATATGACCACCGGCACAATATGACCTTTTTTGAATGGTTTTTGATGACCGCTCCGCAAATGATTTTTAAATTGATAATTCATAAAAATCAAAATGATGAATCGCATATCCGCGGATAATACAGACCTGGCACGAAGATTGAAGATATCCTTGATAGCGTCCCATTCAGTCAAGGCTGAACCCAAATTTACAAGTAATTAGAATTATATGAAAAAATAATATTACTTAGAAGAATAAAACCTTAACCATCAGCGGACAAAAAAATCCTCCGGAAAAAGCATTCCCGGATTACTAAACAATACGCCAAAGAATCAAGGAGAAGGCATCATGAAAACAACAAACTTTATCGGACTTGTTTTTATCGGACTTGTTTTGGTCGCGGTCACCGGTTTTTCGGGCTGCGCTTCGACGGGCATGCAGCGTTCGACGGAAGCAAGAGCAACGATGGAAACCATGGACAACGATATTAAATTAATTGTCGCTCAACTGGACGCCGCGGGCGCTTCACTGAATGAACTGACACGGCCCGGTCAATCAGATGCGAAAAAGGCTTTTGATTTATATTCGGATAACATTTCAAAACTCATTGAAATGGAAAATAAATTTTCCCGAAAAGCCGATGAAATGAAGGATCGGGGTAACGAATATTTCGAGGAATGGCAAAAAGAAGGGAATAAATACAAAAACTCCGAAATACAAAGGCTCAGTGAGCAGCGTCGTATGGAGCTTGCCGAGATCTATGACAGAATACCCGTAAACAGCATCGGCGTGAAGGATGCTTTCAAAGCCTATGTTTCCGACGCGAAGGAGATTCAGATTTATCTTTCAAACGACTTGACGTCCAGGGGAATTGAAGCGATTGCTCCGATCGCAAGGAGAGTCGCGAACGAAGGAGATCAGCTTAAATATGAATTAAAGGCTCTTGAAATGTCAATTGAAAGGGCAAGAGCGGCGATGGCCCAAAGTGGGAGATAACGTGCAACGTGCTAAGTATAAAGTATAAAGTATAAAGTATAAAGTGAATTTAGCTCTTAAATTAACGAAATTATCGAAAAGGAGAAAACCATGAAATCAAGTAAAACCATCTTATCCGTGTGTCTAATCGCTTGCCTGACGTTAATCGTTCAAACCGCCGCCGCCGAAATCAGGCCCGGCGCCGTTTCCGTGAGTCCTTCCGTTGGGGGATATGTTTTTGACCCGGATCAGTGCCTTGAAAACAATGTCGTGTATGGATTGGGGTTTGGCTATCATTTTAATGAACACTGGGCTACTGAATTAGGCTTCAATTATATACGAACGGAGTCTGACAGGGATGGATGCAATGAGGATGTCTATCTTTATCATATGGATATGTTGTATCATTTTATGCCTTACGAAAGAGTCGTTCCCTTTATTGCGGCAGGTGTGGGCGGGATTATTTTCGACCGTGAAAAGGGACACAGTGATCATGATCCCGCGGTCAATTACGGCGCCGGTCTCAAAATATTTCTTACCGAGAACGTCGCACTCCGCGGAGATGTCCGCCATGTTATTTCTTTTTCTGAAACGCAAAACAATCTTCTCTATACCATAGGTTTTACTTTTTTATTTGGGGGCGAAAAAGCCCGAGTTGTTGACGCGCCGAAAACGGTTGAGAAAAAAGTCGTCATCAAAGCCTCCGAACCAAGGGTTGAGGAGAAATTAGCGGCAGTGGCGATTGAGCCGAATGTCATTATCCTTGCTTTTGAAGACATCCATTTTGATTTCGACAAGTCGACACTGACTCCGGCGGCCCAGACGATCTTAAAAAGAAACATCCAGCTTCTGAAAAATAATCCCAACGCTAAAGTCAGAATCGCGGGATATACCTCGGCTTCCGGAACTGAAGCCTACAACCAAGCATTGAGTGAAAGACGAGCGGATGCCGTCAAAAAATACCTCATTAACGAAGGCCTCATTACGCAAAGCAGGCTTTCCAAAATCGGCTACGGCGAGACAAACCCGGCAAGGTACGAGGCGGCGCCTAAAGAGCTTTATTCAGAAGCGGCAAAGGCAAACATGAGGGTTCTTTTTGAAATCATAGTGGAATAAAGCAAATGATCAAAAAAATTATAACAAGAAGAATCTAAAAGGAGACAAGCTATGCCGCTGATTCATTTAGTGATCACACTGGTTGTCGTTGGGGTGATTCTATGGGTGATCAACAGCTATATACCCATGCAGAGCACCATAAAAAGGATCCTGAATGTCGTGGTAATTATTGTGGTGATCGTCTGGCTGCTGAGCGCCTTCGGGCTCATCGGCCCCATTTCACAATTCCGTATTGGATGATGCGTCGCAAACAGATAACTATAGCCGATGTTTTAAAACAGACTCCAGGCTGGCAGCGACATCGGCTTTGAGGGCCATCTCATTGGTCGATCTGATGAAATCCCGCGGGGAGAAAACCCCGCGGAATTTCTAATTACTTCCAAAGCCGATGCGTCTTTTCAAAAGAATCCGCTTTTCGCCTTGTCGCGATGGGAAATCTTTGACAACCTCCGACGCAGCCTTGCGCCTCTGGCTTTAAGCATCGTGTTCGGCTGGGCCATATTGTCTTTTACTTGATTTTTTAGGCGTAAAAATTTAAAGGGCGTTCGTCATGACTGAAACAATGAGCAATGCGGATAATTTTTGGCTACGCATGGATCATTCCAAGAATCTGACAAAGATCCGGGTATCCCCTTGTTTGAATTTGAAGATAAAAGCGCCAAAAAGAAAACAAAATGGACCCCGGCCGTGATTTACGAAAACGTTGAACTGCATAATATTGAAGACCTTGTTTCCGTTGAGGGCTTTACCGGGCTCCGGATGCAACGGGTCCCGGAATCGGTCCGGGTGAAACTCAATTCCGACGCTCAGTCCCAGATGTGTCACCCGTCCTGCGCGGAAATTCGATTTGTGAGCGACCACCCGGTCAGTATCAAACTTTCGTGCCCGGATGGGCTTGGAACCGTAGATGTATTTTATGGTCCGTTTCAGAGCAAGGAAAGATATGAAATTAAACGGGACATATCCGTTATTCACGTAGCGATGCCGGATCAGATGAATCTGTATGACCAGTCCAAATTACCAGACCTTTCTTTTTCTCCTGATGTTTGCCGGCTTCTAATGGCCGGAGATGCGATGTTTATTCACGGCGTGCACGGCGACAATTGCAGGCCCCCAAACCGCGATGAGCTTCCCCGCTTGCGATATTTGGCTTATGGCACATCAATTACCGACAGCGGCAATGCCACCGCGCCGCATTTAACTTATGTGGAGCAGGTCGGCATCCGTCTCGGCGCCGATGTCATCAATCTGGGAAGCAGCGGTTCGGCGTTTTGTGAACCTGAAATGGCGGATTATATTGCTGCGCGAAAAGACTGGGACTTCGCGACACTGGCACTTTCCGTGAATATGCTCAAATTCCCGCTTTCTTTTTTTTATGAACGGATATCCTATATGATCAACTCCATCTGCCGGTCAAACCACCGGCGACCCGTTATTTGCATTACGCTCTTCCCTTATTCACGAGAGTTCGGCGATACTTTTATCGGTATGGAAGATAAAGGTTCGCCCGAAGATTATCGAGAAGCACTGCGCAAAGCGGTCCAGGCTTGTTCCTGTAAAAATTTATATTTGTTTGAAGGTTCCGATATTTTAAAGGACATCGGGGGGCTGTCACCGGATCTTCTGCATCCGGGTGACCAGGGCATGATTTTCATCGGAGAAAATCTTGCGCGACGGATTAAACCATTGATTAGCTTCTAAACAGTTTTATCAATAAACCGTTTAAAATAGTGGCTTACGCTAAAAATTCGAACATAGCGCCCTGAATCGAGTTCTTTTATGAAGCTTATAAAAAAATTTGTTCTGATTACAGGCATCTTTCTGTGCTTTATGGCGATCATCCTCGCAGGCACGGGCATTTATCTCTATTATCATCCTGAACGCATAAAACCGACGATCGAAAGATCGCTGTCTGCAACTACCGGTTCTGCCTGCACCATTGAAAGCATCTCATTTTCCCTGCAACCCATGGGCTTAGAGGCAAGGGGTATTCTTTTTAAAACCTTAGATGCGTCGATGGAGGCATCATCGTTGGAAATCCCTTTTATCCGGACGGATATGACCATTGAGGGGCCATGGAGCCGCCGATCCCTTATTTTAAAAAACATGGCGGTTAACGGTATTTTTATAAACGGCGCATGGGCCGCTATCTTCCCCGGGAAAACAGGGTCTTCGTTTCTGGCCGTGATGATTCAGGGCGTTGTCAGTCTCATTTTTTTCAAAGACATCCGGTTTGAGTCCGGCGAAATTCATGGCGGACATATCCTGGCATCCTGGGGGGATCAAAATATTAAAGCCCATCAAATCCATGCCCAAGCCGGTATTGACAAGCCGCTTTTCGTATCCTTCACCCTTGAAGTCGAAAATTCTTTCCGTAATCTACATGTGACGGCGCCGAACGTGACCCTGATCAGCAACAATGCGTTTGACATTACTGATTTTAAATTCAACGGCACGCTCCAGGCCCAAGATATTACAATTCAGGATGCCGGGGTGGAAATTCAAAGCATGGACGTGCAGTCTTCTTTTACCTACAGCCAGGATCATAAAAATCTGAACGCCCAAAATTTTCAAATCCGTATCAACGGCCTGGCCCTGATGGGAAAAACAAATGGGCGAATACCGCCCTTAGACGTCAACCTTCAGGCAAAAGAAATTTCAAGCCAATATCCCGTTATCGAAATAACCAATGCGACCCTGCAAATTCCCCGGGCAAAGGTTCACGCAAAAGACAAAGACATCCTGATCGGCGATATCGGAATCCATATCCCGGACGGTCGCATGGACATGGAAAAAAAATCCATCGCGCTTCCCAACCTCCGATGCGACGTCTTGGGCTTGAAAAACATGGTGCTCGACATTGACATAAAAAGCGACATGAAAAACGACAGCGCAAACCTGGTGCTTCAAGGCGCCGGGACCGCGCTTTTTCAGGCCGCCGCCGCATATCAGCTTATCCCGCCCGATGTGATAATTTCAGCCGCCGATGCCATCCGGATCGAAGCCGCGGGTCCGACGGCCGGGCCCTGGCACATAAAAGCAAACCTATCTCTTGAGGATCTGGCGTTTCAAAACAAAGACGGGAGCCTGATGGGAGAAAAGATCTCTCTCACAACCCGGTCCCAGGGCGTTGTCGACTTAAAGGATTCCACCATATCCTTTGACGCCGTCCTGGAAGTCAAAAGCGGCGAAGCCCTTTATGATCGATATTATGTGAACCTTGCCAAAAACCCCGTTGTCTCGTCGTGCAGCGGGGTCTACCGGGTGGACCAAAAATTTCTGCGGCTTTCCGCGATGACGCTTAACCTGACGGATATCCTGCCTTTAGAAATCACGGGATCAATTCAGCAGGGCCCGGCCGGAAATTCGCAATGGATGCAAAATGCCGATTTCACGGCGACCATTCCTCAGGTTCCCGTTAAGCCGATTTTTTATCACCTGGTGCAGGAACCCTATAAATTTGAAAAACCCCTTCTGGCGAGCCTTGAGACGGGAGGAACCGTTTCCGCCCAATTGCGGTTGGAAATCATTGAAAATAACCGGCGGATTGCGGGACGTTTGGAGTGGCGCGACGGACACCTTGCTTTAAAAGATGCGGAAAAGTATAAAAAGATCTCTGTTGCCGGCATTCAACTTGATCTGCCCGTCTGGTATAAAACCGGATTGTCCGAAACCCCTGGTGAAAACCTCATGGGCAGGCTTGAAATTCAATCCCTGATGTTCCCGCCATTGCCGGACCAGGCATTTTCCATCCTCCTGGATGCAGGTCCCAATCGAATATCCGTTGATTCCCCCACCATCATCCGGGTGCCGGGCGGCGAGATTCGCCTGGGCGCCGTGCAGGCCCAAAACATTTATGACCCGGATATTTCCGTTAACACCAGCATAACCATTGACGGGATCGATATGCGTACGCTTTTGTCGGGAATCGGTGTGTTTCCCCCTGATGCCGCACCAAAAGGCAGCCTGTCGGGGATACTGGATCCGGTGCGATATGAAAAATATGCCGTTGTCAGTCAGGGAACTATAACGGCGCGGATATTCGGCGGTACACTATTGCTGTCGGATCTGGGCGCTTCGGGGATCTTGACCGCCGCGCCGGTTTTTAAGCTTAATGCCCACTGGGATGATCTGCTGCTGGCCTCAATGACGACTGATACCGCTTTTGGGAAAATAGAAGGCGTTTTAACGGGTCATATCCGTGATTTTGAGATCGCCTACGGCCAGCCCCAGAGGTTTGATCTGTTGATGGAAACGGTGGAAAGAAAGGGAACACCCCAAACCATTTCCATTACGGCGGTAGACAACATCGCCCGGATCGGCGGCGGTCAGAGCCCGTTTATGGGACTTGCGGGCGCGTTTGCATCTGTTTTTGAAAAATTTCCTTATGAAAAAATCGGCATCCGGGCCGGTCTTGAAAACGATATGTTCACGATTAACGGCACCATTATGGACAACGGAGAGGAGTACATTGTCAAAAGGCAAGGGTTTTCAGGAGTCAATATCATCAATCAGAACCCGGATAATCGGATCAACTTCAAGGATATGGTAAAAAGAATTCAACGAATCGCCCATAAAGGCGGGGCGGTAATCAATTAACAAAATGGAGGTTCTTATGAAAAGATTAGAAAAATCGGTATTGTGGACCACAGTGGCCATCACGGCGCTGGCCTTGTTTGCCTGCGTAACCATCAACATCTATTTCCCGGCCGAAAAGGTGGAATCCGCCGCCAAGGATATCGTGGAAGATATCCGGGGCATTAAGCCGCTTGACCAGGACGGCCAGTCCGGCAGCCTTAAGGGGATTGTCGGCAAAATCAGGACGGCCTTTTCGCCTGCCGTCGCATGGGCCGAAGAGGAGACAACGGTTTCCAATCCAACCATCCGCGCCTTAAGAGAAAAAATGAAAATCCGTTTTCAGGCACTGACGCCCTATTACCAGAAAGGCGCGCTGAAAGAACAAGACAACGGGTATCTCGTGGCAGCCGATGCCGGCGGTCTGAACCTCAAGGAAAAGCGGGATCTCAACATACTTGTGGATGCCGAAAACAGCGATCGCAAAACACTGTACGCGGAAGTCGCAAAAGCCCTGAAGATAGAACCCAATCAGATCGATAAAATCGCGGAGATTTTTGCCAAAGAGTGGCAGAATCCGGTACGGTAATCAAAATTGACATTCAACCTTTATTAAAATAATCAGCGGACCCATCTGCTGTAGAGCTTCACCATTGAGGCTAATTGTCAGCCGGCGATTGTCTGCCTGATAAAGAACCCGGCAAAATCCAAAAAAGGCCATATGTGACCATCGGTTACATATGGCCTTTTTTTGTGGGTTTAATTGTCTTCCCTGAAACCATTTTATATACCGATTATACTTAAAAATCAGTATGATGAATGGCATAGCCCTGAATAATGGAATCTGGCACAAAATTTGAAATATTTGAAATTAAAATAATTGGCATCTACTACCACCCGAAATAAGAAGGGGAACCCAATGAAAAAAAGCTTTTTTGTTCTAAACGCCTGCTTTTTGTTAATGATCCTTGCATCAACGGCATTTGCCGGCGGCGTGGTCAATAAAACCAACTGGAGTGCGGAATATATCCGGACCGTGAACCGGAACGCGGCGACCGATTACGCTGATATCGTCTTTTACAACCCGGCCGGCACCGTTTTCATGGATCCCGGCGCCTATGTGAATCTTTCCGCTCACTATTTTCCCAAGCTTTACCAGGACCAAATCACGACAGGCCCTTTTGCCGGCCGTTACAAAAGCGATGAACCCTCCATAGTGCCAGGACTCTTCACCATGTACACCGACAATCGATGGGCCCTCTTTCTCGGCGCCAGCAACGTGCTTGGTGGCGGCAAAGTCAAGTTCGACGACGGCTCCCTGACCACCGTGGCCATCGGCGCCCAATACATGGACGGTGTGAATGCCGCCCTGGCAGGCGCGGGCGTACCGGAAGCGGCCCGCTATCACACCATCAAATCTCAGAAGATGGAAGGCGAACAGATGGGGCCCGGCATCATGATCGGCGGCGCCTACAAGATCGGCGACGAAATATCGCTTTCCGCGGGCGTCCGGTATATCACCGCCCTGAAAGAGGCCAAAGGCACCGTGACCATCGGCACCCTCGGACCCGCCATCCCCGGCGTCAACTTCGACCGAACCGGCAATGTCGACTATGAAATGGACGCCCAGGGCATCGGCGGCGTATTCGGAATCAACTACAGCGCGTGCAACACCACGACCCTTGCGGCTCGCTATGAAACCCGGACCAAACTGAACTACAAACATGATATCAAAACAGACGACCTGGGTATACTGGCATCCAGGGGTATTATTGATGGCATGAAGCAACGCGAAGACCATCCCGCCACACTGGGCCTGGGGATTTCCCAACGGCTCAGCCCGGAACTTCGGGTTGAAACCAACCTGACCTGGTATTTCAATAAGGACGCCGACTGGGCCGGGGCAGAGCGTTTTTTCGGGGACGGCTATGATCTGGGCCTGGCCCTTGAATACAACTTCACCGAGCAACTGCTGGGAAGCGTCGGCTATCTCTACACCTATAGCGGGATGAAGAGCAGATACGCCAATGATATCACCATCAACCTGCCGGAAAACCCCAATATGGATTCCCACACCTTTGTCTTTGGCGGCGCGTTCAAGATGACGCCGGCTCTGGATTTCAATGCCGGATTGGGCGGGGTTTTCTATGACGACGACGATATCACACTGGCCGGCATCGGCGATGTGACCTACAAAAAAACTATTTATTTCGGTGCGTTCGGCGTGCAGTATAAATTCATGTAATGTTAACCCGTCATATAAATATAGAAATTTGGCCGCATATCATATTTTAGGATGTTTGAAACACTTCATCTCAATGTCCGAGCGTTCATCATATCCTGATACACCATAAAGCGGCCTGATCGGTGTAAAGGGGCAATCCGGCCCAGTTCAAGTCCCGGCCGGCTTACGCCGAATAAAAGAAAAATTGACTTTTTACAGGACCATAACTCTTGAATATGAAAAACAGGGAGGAACGGCAATGTTTCATGCAAAAAAAAATATTCTTAACCAAATGATAATGTTTGGTCTTTTGGTCAGCGTGGGATTCGCCACACTTCTTTACGGAGCCTCCCCGATAATGGCCGCCGACGCGCCGGACCTTGGCACGGCAGGCACATTTGGCGTTCTTGCAGATACCTATACCAATACGGTGGCTGGAACCACGATCAACGGCGATCTTGGGTATACTACCGGACCGGCTGTAACGCCCACGGTGAACGGCACGACACATGTGGCAGATGGTACATATGACCAGGCAGGGTTGGATCAATCCTCCGCCTTGGCGGATCTGAACGGTCAATCCTGTATTTCTCTCGGCACCGGTGCGGTTAATCTGGACACTATAGATATTGGAAGTGGTCCGGGCGTATTTACTCCCGGGTGCTATTCCTCCGGCGGCGCAATGAATATCACCGTAAACCAGACAGTGACACTCAGTGGGCCCGGCGTTTACATCTTCAGGCCGGGCGGGGCGCTTACTACAGGAGCCGATACCCAAATTGTCTTGGATGGTGACATCTGCGAATACGATGTATTTTGGGCTCCTGCCGGCGCTACGACAATTGGAGCAAACACTGACTTCGTGGGAAATATCCTCGACCCTGCCGGTATTACGATAGGAGCAAATGCAACCTTGGAAGGAAGAGCCCTGGGATTTGGCGGAACAGTCACGACAGATACAAATTTAATTACTGTCCCTGTTTGCCCTTTGATCTCGGCAAAGCTGGGGTTGCTAAAGACGATTGACAACACGGGCGGCGGAACGGCGACGGTGGATCAGTTCACACTGACGGCCACCGGCAACCCATGGACCGGACCGACGATTGTCACGGGCACCTCGCCGGTGACGGCGATCGATGCACCGGTGGGCGTCTATACGATTACTGAAACCGGGCCGGATGGGTATGTAGCTGCGTTTAGCGTCAGCGGCGGCGGCACCCTGGTCGGCAACAATTTGACGATCACGGAGGCCGACGCGGGCAATACCATTATCGTCACCATCCACAATACATACGTTCCCGCGATCGCGGCAAAGCTGGGCTTGCTAAAGACCATCGACAACACGGGCGGGGGTACGGCGACAGCAGGCCAGTTCACATTGACGGCCACCGGCGACGCATCCACCGGACCGACGATTGTCACGGGCACCTCGCCGGTGACAGCGGTCGATGCACCGGTGGGCGTCTATACGATTACGGAGACCGGGCCGAATGGATACATCGGTACCTTCAGCGTCAGCGGCGGCGGCACCCTGGCCGGCAACATCTTGACGATCACAGAGGCAGATGCGGGCAAGACCATTATCGTCACCATCCACAATACATACGTTCCCGCGATCGCGGCAAAGCTGGGCTTGCAAAAGACCATCGACAACACGGGCGGGGGTACGGCGACAACAGGTCAGTTCACATTGACGGCCACCGGAAACCCATGGACCGGACCGACGATAGTCACGGGCACCTCACCGGTGACGGCGGTCAATGTACCGGTGGGCGTCTATGCGATTACGGAGACCGGGCCGGATGGATACATCGGTACGTTTAGCGTCAGCGGCGGCGGCACCCTGGTCGGCAACAATTTGACGATCACGGAGGCCGACGCGGGAAAGACTATTATCGTCACCATCCACAACACATACGTTCCCGGGATCGCGGCAAAGCTGGGCTTGCTAAAGACGATTGATAACACGGGCGGCGGAACGGCGACAGCAGGTCAGTTCACGCTGATCGCCACCGGCGACGCATCTACCGGATCGACGATTGTCACGGGCACCTCGCCGGTGACGGCGGTCAATGTGCCGGTGGGCGTCTATACGATCACGGAAACCGGGCCGGATGGGTACATCGGTACGTTTAGCGTCAGCGGCGGCGGCGCCTTAGTCGGCAATAAACTGACGATCACGGAGGCGGATGCGGGCAAGACCATCACCGTCACCACCACCAACACATACGTTCCCGCCATCGCGACAAAGCTGGGCTTGCTAAAGACCGTGAATGGCGGAACGGCCAAGGCGGTGGATTTCACCCTGACGGCCACCGGCGACACATCCACCGGATCGACGATTGTCACGGGCACGACGCCGGTGACGGCGGTCAATGTACCGGTGGGCGTCTATACGATTACCGAGACCGGGCCGGTTGGATACACGGCCGGATTTACTGTCAGCGGCGGCACATTAGCCGGCAACAAGTTGACGATCACGGCGGCGGATGCGGGCAAAACCATTATCATTACCGTCGCCAACACCTTCTCCCCCATCCCCACGCTTTCCGAGTGGGGCATGATCATCCTCATGATGCTTGCGGGGCTTACATTCATGTATTCCCTCAAGAAACGGAAGGAAACAATTTAAACAAATCTCGCGAAAAATGAGTAAAGGGCGAGGGTTTTTTCCTCGCCCTTTTTACAACTCCGACGAATAAGGGAAATCGGATGAACCTTTTACCGCGGCTGTTTTGGAATAACGCCTGGAAAATCCGATTTTTTTTCGGATTTATCGCCCTGTTTATTTTTTTTCTGACCATCCAGTATTTCACCCTTTCATACACGTCGCCCTTTCTGGTGGATACCATGACCATCCGGGCCAGCTCGATCCTCATCAATGTCATCACGCCGGACGAAAAAACCATGGTCGAGGGTAGCGCCATTATCGGCAAAGCAACAGTGGTCGTCATGCGCGGGTGCGAAGGGGTCGAAGTGATGCTGATGCTGATCGCGGCGGTCATCGCCTTTCCGGCCGGCATCCGGTACAAGATCTTCGGCATTATCGCCGGAACCCTGATTATATATATCTTCAACCTGTTAAGAATCGCAGGGCTCTACTATACCATCAGATACAGGCCGGACCTGTTTGACATGATGCACATCTATGCGGGACAGACCTTAATCATCCTTCTTTTCCTGATTTTATTTATTTTCTGGGTGAGCGGAATTGAACACAACCCCCCAAGCAACCGTTAATCCAAGCCGCCGGCAACTGCGCGCATTGATGCTCCGGCTTGTGCCGGCCGGCATCTTCTTTATCTTTTTATTTTTCCTGATCAATCCATTTTACGTCCGGTTCTATCGACCGCTGATCGCGGCGCAAGTGGAATGGATGGATTCGGCATATGACGTGGAAAAAAGTGAGATCCTCACCATTAACCGGGTTCAATACCTCCAATACACCATCACGGTCAGCAAGCCCGTTCCAAACCGGCCGTATGCCCCGGGGGAAATGGGAAACACCTTTCAGCTCAAGGCTCAGGCCAATACCCTGTGCATCGCGCCGATTATCGTGTTTTCATTAATTCTGGCCTGGCCTGGGTTGCCCTTGTTAACGCGCGTGCAGACCTTTCTCATCTCGCTGCCGCTTATCGTTCTGGTTAATGCCTTGGATCTGCCCATGATTTTTATCGCCATTATCGAATCCGTCCATTCGACCAGCACCATCGGCAGCACGGCCCTTTCAGTCTGGTCGCACATCCTGAACGGGGGGCGCCAGTTTCTGGCCCTGGTGGCTTTTCTGATCAGCATTGCCCCGATATATATCCGGCTCGACCATCGTCCGCCGATCGAGGCAAGCCGAAGAACCAGCGCGCCAACGATCACGCCCCGCAGAAATGATCCATGTCCCTGTGGTTCCGGGGAAAAATACAAAAATTGCTGCCTACCAGACCATTGATCTGTCACTCGGATCAACTACACCAAGACAAACCTGAAAAAGGCCATATGCGACCATCGGTTACATGTGGCCCTTTTGTTATGGTTTTCATACCTGTCCTGAAAGTGTTAATTATATAAATTTATTATAATAAATCAATACGATGCCATCAACGAGTCTGAGTGTTTGAAACTTGGCACAAAGATTGAATTATAAAAAGAAGTGAATAGGAATCTAAAAGGACAAGCTGTTTTCAACAATTTAAATAAATCCAACGGAGGCAGCCAATGAAAGACAAACGAAAAGCCTACGAAGAAAAGCTTGCAGCGAATTTGGAAGAGGCATGGGACACGCAGCTTGCTCTGTTAAAGGCCATGACGGAAAAAGCCACGGCTGAGGCGAAGATTGAATACAACGAAATCGCCGAAGCCTTGCAGCACAAGCAAGATCAGGCCAGAAAAAAGTTGCGGAAGCTCAAAGCCGCAAGCGACGGGGCTTGGGAAGACATCATAACAGGCGCGGAAAAGGCCTGGACTGAAGTCACCAACGCCTTTCACGCCTCAAACATAAAGTTCCAATGATTCCCAAATTCTAAACTTCAGGAGATTATACAATATGACAAAGACAAAAGATAATACCAAAACAATGCACAAGGAAATGCAGCAGATATGGAACCATGCCCAGGCACTCGTGGACGCCACTTCCGGAGAGCTCGACGACCGGATCAAATCCGCCAGAACCGCTCTGAAGGAACGTCTTGAAACCGCCAAAAGCGAATACGGCGAACTTGAAGACAGGCTGATGGAAAAGGTTCAGGCCGCAGATGAGTTCATTCACGAAAAACCATACTATGCCATCGGCGGCACGCTTATCGCCGGCCTGTTTTTAGGCTGGTTCATGTTCAGGAAATAACATGGACAAGCAATCGCATATTATTTCCGGATACACAGGCGCCGCCGGCCGGCTCGGCGGGATAGCCGCCCAGATCCTCCAGGATCGTTTGGAACTTTTGGCCCTGGAACTGCGCGAGGCCAATATTCGTTTTGTCCAAATATTGCTCCTGGCCGCCATCGGCGTGTCCTTTTTCATGCTCGGACTTTTGTTGCTGGTTCTGGCCGTGGTTTACGTCTTGCCGCCCGAATGGCGGTTTTATGGATTGGCGGCGGCAGCAGCGGCCGGTATTCTGGCGGGAGCGGCAGTCTTTTTCGCCCTGCGGCGGCATCTTCAACGAAAGCAGTTGGCCTTTGACCAGAGTTTGACCGAACTAAAGAAGGATACGGCATGTTTCTCGACCAGGAACTGAAATCCATCCAGGAGACCAAGGATCGTCTGGCCATATGTTGCGACCTGCGCCGCCGTCTGGTCGAGATTGAAGTCCGGGGCCTCTGGGGCGGCATGCGCCGCACGATCTCGAATCTGTCTTTGGGATTGGCCGTGGCCGCACAGTTTTTCGGTCTTCTGCGTGAGCGCAAAAGCCGCAACAAAAATAAAGCATAATTAAACCGCTTAGGCGGGCATTATACCATCAATACTTTTATACATATGCGTAATTTCTACGCGCGGTATGAACGACCGATCTCGTCGGCGTCGCTGGTGAGCGGATTCGTCTTTACCTCCCTGACGTTAACGCGCGTGGATATGTTTCTGGAAAATTTATGGGTCGTCGCGCACCTGCTCGTCGTGGCGGTCTGCATTGTATGGATCAATCTGCTGGAAAACGAAAATCAGGTTGAAAAAGATCCATCCAAAATGAATTTCTGGTTGGTGAACGTTTTACAATTCGTCTTCGGCGGCATTCTGTCCACCTTCCTGGTTTTTTATTTTCGCAGCGCCGACTTGTCCAACAGTTGGCCCTTTATTCTTCTGCTTGCGCTGGCGTTTTGGGCCAATGAATCGTTAAAGGGCCGATTTGCCCGGTTGAATTTTCAAATTTCCCTTTTTTACCTGTCGGTCTTTTCTTTCACTATTTTTTTTGTTCCAGTGGCAATGCGGGCCATTGGTTATAAAGTTTTTCTGATATCGGGCGCGGTCAGCCTCATCACCATCAGTCTTTTCGTGTCTATTCTCGCCGCTGTCGCGTGGAAACGCCTCCGGCGGAGTATAAAATCCGTAGTTGCGGCCATTGCCGCCATTTTTGTTGCGATCAACATTCTATACTTTACAAATATCATTCCGCCGATCCCGCTGTCGCTTATTGACGGCGGGGCCTATCATTGTGTTGAAAAAAACGCAGCCGGAAATTATGTCGTGCAATATGAAGATAGGGGTTGGCGCGGCTATGTCACGTTTTATCCGGATTTTCATCTTCAAGCCGGCGCTCCGGTCTATGTTTACAGTGCGGTATTTTCGCCGCCGTTTCTCGATACGACCATCGTTCACGAATGGCAGTATAAAAATCCGAAAACAAAATCATGGAGCGACTGCGAACGCATTAAATTACCGGTAGTCGGCGGACGGAACGGCGGTTTTCGAACCTATTCAATGAAAACAGGCATCATCCCCGGCCACTGGCGCGTCACGGTGGCGACCCAGAAAGGCGCGGTAATCGGCCGGATGCGTTTTAATGTCGTGGCCGCAGATACAAAACCGCCTTTAAAAACAAAAATCAATGACTAAAGGTGTTGTAATATTTTAGTCCCCAGGCCCGCATGATTGTCTGATTTTTTCCAATACCTCCACCCCTTAAAAAAAGGAATCTGTTTCCAGCCACTTCCATAAAATTCCGGAAAAAAGGTACTATATGACCACAGGGTAATATGTGGCCTTTTCCCCGGAAGGGTTGATTACTTTCCTGAAAGTTCAAGCGTCTTCAAGCTTAATTAATTATACATAAAAATCAGTATTATATGAGAATATTCTATAAGAAATAGAACCCTGGCACGACAATTGAATTATTGAAAGCAGTCAGTAAAAAAACCCCCGGAAACGGTTTCCGAGAACTGCAAAAAAATTAAAGCCAAAAAAGGAGAAATGCCATGAGAAAAAGCGTCCGCGTCACACTATTATTCATAACAATATCAACCAAAGGAGGAACAGCAATATGAAAAGATACACTAAAACGCATTGGATCAGGATAGTCGTCTTGTCGCTTATGTGTTTGTGCGCTGCATCGCTTATGGGATGCAATGACGACGACTGCAAAAAAGACGGCGTAAATGCCACGGTCGGTTCCCTTAATATCAATGCAACTCCGGCATCCGCCACAGTGGTTGTGACAGGTCCGGATGGTTTCACGGAGACCTTCACCGGCAATCAATTTCTATCTGATTTGGAGCCGGGCGAATACAGGGTGGATGTAAGCGCGCCCGAGTTCTATGGTACGAACCAGACAATAAACGTCGTCGCCGGCCATACTTCAAGCATTTCTCTGGCTCTTCAGGCGTCATCGATCATCTCCGAGGCGCCCCGCGCCGTGTATCGCGACGATAAAGGGAACCTCATTCCGATTGACATCGACAAAATGTCGTCCGGGCAGTTCGTCTTTTACGCCTGGCTTGAGGACAAACCCTCGGGGATCAACACAAACAAATTAAACGCCGCCAGCGTCAGCGATCCCGGTAAACCCCTGGTCGCCGAGCAGAAAGAAGATGCGCCGAGTTTTACCCAGAACCTTGCCGCCGCGTGGGTCGGGTTCAAGGATGACAAAGGGGTTGTCCGACCTGTGATCGGCGCGGATGTCCGCTGGGAAATCGACCAGTGGTACACCGATAGAGTCAACAGCATGCAGTTCGGTACGTCCGATGACAACAGGGTCGCCAGCGATTACGGAATCTATGACGACATGGCGTATACACGCACCAATAACTCCCGCTTGGAGGCCGAGCGCTTCCCCTTTGCCATGAGCGAATACCCCCTCTACAATAAAACAGGGGTCAGCTCTCCCTTTGTGGACGGTTTTACCTGGGTGACGCTGTTCTCACCGGACGCGGAAGCCTCGGGCCGTATCGTCGCCGTAGCCACCATCGACGGTGAAGAAATCGGAAAGCAGATTCTGTATAAGAATTTCGCGCCCGCACCGGAACTCCAGATCACCAAGAAAGTCGACAAGGATATTGTAAACCTTGTCAACGGCACCGCTTCGGTCACCTGGACCGTCACCGTTAAAAATGTTGGCCTGGGCGACGCCGACAAGGTCGATCTCAAAGACATCCTCGCATCGGGCGCGGGAGCCAGCTACACCCTCAGCTCACTTCCCGCGGGAAGCACACCGGTCGGCGATGGATTCACCCTTTCATTCCCGCTTCCTGCCGGGGAAAATAAAGTCTTGACCTTCACGGGCACCGTGACCGAGCCCGGCACATACTGCAATGAAGCCCAGATCCTTGATCTCGAGGCCCAGGCCTGTTTTACGGCCCTGGAGTCGAATGTGTCGATCATCAAGGATTTCGTAGCCAATGACAACACAACGAGTCTTGGCAAGTCCCTGACCGTGGCGGCCAATGAAGTCGCCAAGCTGCGCGTGCGGGTGACCAACAAAGGCACGGGCGCCGCAACGGGCGTCAAAGTAAACGACGTGCTTACCAGCGGCGGTGCGGCAAATTACGAGATCATCACCCCGCCGACGGGCAGTACGCGAAACTCAACCGACGGCTTTGACATCACCATCGGCAACCTCGCCGCAGGGGCCACCGAGACCTTGTTGTTTACGGTCAAGGCATCTTCTGATGGCGTATACTGCGACACGGCTACCGTCACGGCCACTTCCGGAAATATCGGAATCGGCAGCGACAGGGCCTGCCTGACCGTGGCCACGCCCAAGCTCGACATCACGAAAGTTGACGCGCCGAAAAACGTTCTTCCGGGCGCCACCTACACCTCAACCATCGTCGTGCGCAATACCGGCACGGCCGCTGCTAAAAATGTCGTCATCAGCGACAGCATCGGTCTCAACTCCGCTGCAAACGTCCGGGCCGTTTACGTCAGTTCGAGCCTGGACGGCTTGAGCGGCACTCTGGCAGGCAATACCGTAACAGCCAAAGCGGTCGATATAAAGGCGGGCGGGAGCATCACCTTCACCGTGGTGAGCCGTATTCCGCTTGGCGCGGCCAGCGGCACGTATTGCAACACGGCAAAATTCACCAGCGATAATGCCGGCACCAAGCAGGCCGAAGATTGTGTCAATGTCCCGGCCTTCTCGGCCCTCCAGACCCAGCTCATTGATCTCAATGATCCGGTGGCGGTGGGAAGCAACGTCACTTATTTCTCGACCCTCTATGTCGAAACCCTCTCAAACGAGGGGGTGGGCAACAACAAGCTGACGTTCAGCTTCGGGCTCACCAGTCCCGATGTCCTCGGGATCCCGGGCGTCTTTAAGGTAATCTCGACGTCGGTCTATCTTGACACCAAGCCGATTAGAGATCCCGTAACGGGCTCCGTCGTCTCGGATTCCTCAAATGCCACCGCCCAATTAGAGGTGGAGGGTACCGACTATACCTTGTCGACCCAGCTCGGCAAGCAGGTAATCACCATGACCCCGCGCGTCGTCCTGCAACCGGATACGGCGCTCTATGTCGCACATGTGGTTGAAGTTCCGAGCGGAACGCCAACCAACAAAATGTACACCACGAGCTATATCTGGGATGCGGTCGGCTTAGTCAACCCGGGCAATACTTACGAATCCAGCTCGTCCGAACCCACGACCGTTCTTCCATAGAGGCGGTCCTACCCCGCGGATAAACGCGGGCAGTTTCATCAGTTTGTCAGAAAACCCGCGGGGGAAACTCCGCGGGTTTTCTTAATAGTAACCCGTTTCGCAATGAAAGAAAAAGCAAAAAAACTTATCATTTCACACAAGGGGGGGGCTCCATCTGGCAAGCGGGGGAAATCACACCGAACGCAAGGAGATAGAAAATGTTCTGGAAAAGGACCACCAAAAAATCCCTGGAATACGCCGAAAGCATCATCGACACCGTGCGTGAACCCTTGATCGCGCTGGACCAGGACTTAAGAGTGGTCTCCGTCAGCCGCTCCTTTTATGAGGTTTTTAAGGTATTCCCTGAAGAGACGGTAGGCAAGCTCATCTATGATCTTGGCAATAAACAGTGGAATATCCCAAAGCTGCGGGAACTGCTGGAAACCATCCTTCCCCAAAAAACAACCTTTGATAATTATGAGGTTGAACACGATTTTTCTGAAATCGGCAGGCGTATCATGCTGTTGAATGCCCGGCAAATTAAAAGTGTGTTGGGCAAAAACCGGATTATCCTCCTGGCTATCGAGGATATCACAGCGCGCAGAGAGATCGAAAAAGGGCTGGAAAAAGCCCGTAAGGAACTGGCGGACACAAAAATATCCGAAGACGAAGCCCGCGAATACGCCGAGAGCATCATCAACACCATACGGGAACCCTTAATCGTTCTGGATCAGGATTTAAGGGCCGTCACCGCCAGCCGTTCCTTCTATGAATTCTTTAAGGTAAATCCTGAAGAGACCCTGGGACAGCTTATTTATGATCTGGGCAATAAGCAGTGGAATATTCCCAAGCTGCGGGAGCTTCTGGAAACCATCCTCCCCAAAAGAACAACTTTTGAAGACTATGAAGTTGAACACGATTTTGCGACCATCGGAAGGCGCATCATGCTGTTGAATGCCCGCCAGATTAAAAGAGTATGGGGAAAAGATCGGATTATCCTTCTGGCCATTGAGGACATCACCGAACGCCGGGAGACAGAAAACGGGCTGGAAAAGGCCAATGAAGAACTAACGGATCTGGCCGCCGAATTAAACCGCGTCGCCCGGGCAAAATCTGAATTTTTAGCCAATATGTCCCATGAGCTCAGGACCCCGCTCAACTCCATTATCGGTTTTTCTGAAGTATTATACGACGAGACTTTCGGCGTGCTGAATGAGAAGCAGAAAAAATATGTGAATAATGTTTTGACCAGCGGCAAGCACCTTCTTTTACTCATCAATCAGATACTGGATATGGCAAAAGTCGAATCCGGAAAGATGAATCTGACATTATCCCAATTATCCATAAAAAACCTCCTGAATGAAATTTCCATGCTGGTAGAGGATATGGTCGGTAAAAAGAAGCTTCACCTATCGCTGGAAATCGCCGAAGACCTGCCGGATATTGAGGCGGATGAGCTCAAGGTAAAAGAGATCATTTACAACCTGCTTTCCAACGCAGTGAAGTTTACCCCGGAAGGAGGTAAAATCGGCATTCGGGCGACGAAATCCGATTCCGAGATAAAAATAGTCGTCTGGGATACAGGCGTCGGTCTCGCACCGGAAAATATGGAGAAAATATTTGAAGGATTTTTCCGTGTGGATACCCCTTATTCCCGTGTAACCGAGGGGACCGGGCTGGGTTTGCCGCTGTCCAAAAAGCTGGTTGAGCTGCACGGAGGAAATTTTTCAGTTCTATCCGATGGTCTCGATAAGGGCACTTCGGTCCTGCTTACATTGCCGATTGTATCGGTTCAGGGGGTGTGAGATGGGAAAGAAAGCATTGGTTGTCGATGATAATGCAAACAATCTTCTGCTGGAAAAAGATCTTTTGGAGGTCGCAGGCTTTACCGTATTTGAAGCTGAAAATGCCGCCGATGGAATTGCCGCCGCCCGGAGAGAAAAACCGGACATTATACTGATGGACGTACGGCTGCCGGATATGCGCGGCACCGAAGCCGCCAGAATATTGCGCCAAGACGAGGAGACGGTTGATATTCCCATTGTTTTTGTGACTTCTTCCGTAATGGCGGAGGGCATAGAAGAGATAAAAGACATAAATAGCAGCGGATTTATCGGAAAGCCCATCAATACGCGCACTTTTGTGGAAGAAATCAGCCAATTTATCAGGCATTGAGTGAATTCTCCAATATTTTGAAAAATCAAATTCAAAAGAGGCAGCGGATGAAAGACAAACCCGTAATCTTAGTCGTGGATGACCAGTCCCAAAACATTGAACTTCTCGAGGCGTATCTTGTTCCGCAGGGGTATGGAATCGTCACGGCGGCCAGCGGTGAAGAAGCGCTGGAAAAACTTTCCGGAAATTCAATCGATCTGATTCTGCTCGACGTCATGATGCCCGGCATGAATGGGTTTGAAGTTACCCGCCGGGTCCGGCAGGACAACGCCCATCGACTCCTTCCGATCATCCTGGTTACCTCATTGCGGGGAACCGAAGACCGGGTCAAGGGAATTGAAGCCGGTTGTGATGATTTCATTTCAAAGCCGATCGAAAAGGTTGAGATTTTAGCCCGGGTCCGGTCCCTGCTGAAGGTCAAGGCATACAACGATTTGATGAGTCATTACCGGAAAGATCTGGAGGCTGAAGTCGCCGCAAGAACCGAGGAATTAAAGCAAGCCTTTGAGAAGATAAAAGCCGCTTCGCTGGAAACGATTTACCGTCTGTCTAAGGCCGCTGAGTATAAGGACAAGGACACGGGCGCACATATCCAGCGCATGAGCCTTTATTCCGCTGCCCTTGCCCGCCGCATGGGGCTGGACGAAAGTACTATTGAATCCATTCTTTATGCAGCGCCCATGCATGACTTGGGCAAGATCGGCATACCCGATGGCATATTGTTGAAACCAACCCGGCTTGACGCGGCGGAATGGGAAATTATGAAGCTGCATTCGGTTATCGGAGCTGAAATCCTCAAGGGTTCGGACGCGGAATTCATCAGGATGGGAGAAACCATCGCCCTCTGCCATCATGAGAAGTGGGATGGAAGCGGCTATCCAAACGGCCTGAAGGGTATCGAGATACCCATTGCCGGCCGCATCGCGGCAATCGCGGATGTATTCGACGCCCTGACCTCCAGGCGGCCTTATAAGGAACCATTCTGTATTGAGCATTCACTGGCCGTTATTAAGAAAGGACGGGGAGTCCACTTTGACCCGGATGTGGCGGATGCGTTCTTTGCCATCAAGGAAGAGATACTCACTGTTTTTTTGATTCAGTAAAAACAGCGTGCACTGAGTAGTCAATGACAAACACCGACTTTGACAAGGTATCCCCCGGAAACGCCCATTTTATTCTGCTTGTCCTTGTTTTAATTCTTATCTCACTATTTCCCGCCAAAAAGGTCATATATGACCATTCGGTAAAATATGACCTTTTTTTTGAGATGCGGACAGCCATACCATAAATCATTAATTGATTATTATACTAAATAATCAGATATTTATATTTTGTTCCCCGAGGTTGAAATCATGGCATACAAATTGAAAGTATAAGCAATGGACTTTTTTGGGGGTCGTGCCCTTCCGGCGCAAAATAAACCTGTCAACACGCCAACGATCACCACGGAAGTCCATACGGAAATAACCACAACGTCCACCATAGGCGCACGCCCAAGAGGGAATGTTCAACAATTCGAATAAAAGCTATAAGGAGGTACCGGGAATGTTTCATGCCATAAAGATTCTTAACCGAAGGATAAGATGTATCCTTTTACTGAGCCTGGGATTTGCCGCGCTCGTTTTCATGGGGCCGGTTGCAGCCCTCGGGGCCGGCCCGGCGCCAGTCGATCTTGGGTCCGCGGGTAATTTCGTGATTCTGGCGGAAACAGGGATTACAAACACCGGAAGTCATACTTCTGTTATAACCGGGGACATCGGCAATAGTCCCGGCTCTGCCGCCCAGATGAATGATGTATGGTGTTCAGAAATCACCGGAACAATTTACGGTGTTGATGCGGCCTATACAGGTAGCGGCGATACAACATGTTTTGCCGGCAACCCGCCTCTTGCCAACAAGACCTTGGTGGATAATGCGGTTGGCGATATGCTGACTGCTTACAATAACGCAGCCTCAGTAGTCGCTCCCGCTCCTGTCACCGAACTGGGTGCCGGAAATATTGGCGGAATGACCCTTGCTCCCGGACTCTACAAATGGAGCACTGACGTCAACATAGCCGACAACCTTACTCTCTCCGGTGGTGCAAGCGATGTTTGGATTTTACAGATAGCCGGAGATCTAAATGTCGCCTCGGCTGGCAGCGTCGCTACCGGCATTAAGGTAATACTAAGCGGCGGCGCCCTGGCCTCGAATGTCTTTTGGCAGGTCGGGGGTGTTACCGGCGCAACTCTCGGGACATACGCCACCTTCAATGGAACGATATTGAGCGCAAAGCAGATTATTTGCCAAACCGGCGCGGTACTAAACGGCAGGGCATTGGCGCAAACTCAGGTTACGCTCGATGCCAACGTAGTCACCAATGTTGCCGGTTGTCCGCCCATTACACTCCTGCCATCGGTTCTTCCGGCAGGAATGGTTGGAGCCGCCTATAGCCAGACGATCACGGCCAGCGGCGGAGCAGAACCGTATACATTCACCATGACCGCCGGGGCCCTTCCGACCGGGCTATCGCCGATTACAACCGGCGGGGTTATCGCCGGAACGCCTACTGCCACAGGCACTTTTACGTTCACGGTCACGGCCGCGGACGCCAACGGCTGCACGGGCTCACAGGCCTACACCCTCGTCATCAATGCTGACGGTTGTCCACCCATTGCACTCCTGCCCACGGTTCTTCCGGAAGGAATGGTGGGAGCCGCCTATAACCAGACGATCACGGCCAGCGGCGGAGCAGAACCGTATACGTTCATCATGACCGCCGGAGCCCTTCCGATCGGGCTATCGCCGATTACAACCGGCGGGGTTATCGCCGGGACGCCTACTGCCACAGGCACGTTTACGTTCACGGTTACGGCCACAGACCAAAACGGGTGTACGGGCCTGCAGGCCTACACTCTCATCATCAACGCTGCACCTCCCGCTCCCATACCCACGCTTTCCGAGTGGGGAATGATCATCCTCATGACGATTATGGGCCTCACATCCATTTATTACCTGAGGAGAAGGAAGGTGGATTTCTAAAACCATTACCCCGAAAAATGCGCATAGGGCGAGTGACTTTCCCTCGCCTTTTTTTTGCAGCGGTCCCCAGAGTCGTCTTGGCCGATATCTAAACGACCCGGAAGCTAAAAAACGATTATATAAAAAGATTATATACGACCTTAGGTCAAATATGACCTTTTTTTACAGAACAATCAAGTACCGGCCGGTGAATGGATTATAAGTGTATTATTGTTTAAAATCATAAGGATAGGATACATAATCCTGCGTATTGAAAACCTGGCACAAAAATTGAATTCCTAAGCGGAAGGTAAAAGACAAGGCCAAACAGGTCGTCGACATCATCGACGGCAACAATGATCTCGAAGCCGAAGGCAAAGAAAAAAATTTGGAAGGAAAAATCCAGAAAAAGCTCGGTCAGATCAAGAAAGTGATGGATAAATAAAACAGCCTTCCGCCAGGGGGCTTACAAATCGACCTGGCTAAACTCACAATTACTTAGACATAAGGAGTTTGAAAAATGAAAAAACTGATGATTTTGCTGATCGTAATATCCATGTTCTTTGTCGTACCCGCCGCCATTGCATACCAGCAAGGAGATTATGAATTGACATTGGGCGGCAGCGGCTCCAGCGACGAAAGCTTTGATGGCACCGTGTTCAATATTGAAGCCGGCCTGGGATATTTCATAACCGAAAATTTTGAAGCCGTGTGGCGGCAAGGGATTTCATATGCCGACAACCCCGGCAATAACGACTGGAATGCGTCCACCCGTTTATCCCTGGATTATAATTTCAATATGGGGAGCTGGTATCCCTACCTTGGCGTTAATATCGGCTATTTATACGGCGATACGGTCGAGGAACAATTTATCGCGGGACCCGAAGCCGGCGTAAAAATTTTTGTTAACGAAACCACCTTCATCCTCGCCGGTATCGAATACCAGTTTCTCTTCGAAAACCCGAAAGACGCGGATGATAATTTCGACGATGGGCGGTTTGTCTACCTTTTGGGAATCGGCTTTACGTTTTAAACCGACATTTCCCTTGTCCAAAAATCGGTCTTTCCTCGCAAGTTCCATTATTCCTAATAGTTAATCCGGCAGATACGGGTTTTGACAAGGTATCCGCCGGATTAGCTAAAATTTATAAATTAACAATAAGTTATCAAGGGCATGACTATGTCGGACACAAATTGCGAAACCCAGCTTCGCACCGCCGGAAGCGAACTGAACCGTCGGATTATCCCGAAAAATATGTCGACCGGACATGGCGAAACCATTCTGGTTGTAGATGATGATGTCGCCATTCTGAATCTGGTCAGAGATTGCCTCCAACGACTGGGCTACGTCGTGCTGACAGCCGATAGACCCTTTGAGGCCATACGATTGGCGGAAAAGCATATCCAAAAGATTCGCCTGGTGATCACCGACGTCATCATGCCCGAAATGAACGGGCGGGAATTGACCATACGGCTGATGTCGCTGAAACCGGATCTCAAACACCTGTTCATGTCCGGCTACACGGCTGATGTGATCGGCGACCGGGGCGTGATGGAGGGTGGTGGCAGCTTCATTCAAAAGCCTTTTACCATGAAGGCTCTTGCCGCCAAGGTATGCGAAATGCTGACCGAAAAAAAGGTAGAAGACAATAGCCCTTCAAAAGGCCATATAAGACCTTTTTTTATGTGTTTCAGCGAAAAAACGTCACTAATCACTTGAATATAAATTAAAATTGGGTTATGATTTTTTTTGTAAAAAATAACAACCGGATGATACGGCTTGGGCCGTCACAAAGGCATCAGGGTTTGCGGCAAGTTCGACGGTGACGTGAACGCGATACATCGTCGTTTGCGCTCGCGGCGTTTCTTTAAAGAAAAAAATATTGGGAGATGATGATGGTTAAGGCAAAACATGATCTTGCCGGGATTGAAAAATGCCCGACGGGCATCCGGGGTCTTGATGAGATCACCAACGGCGGTCTTCCGAAAGGCAGGCCTACCCTGATCTGCGGCGGCGCGGGTTCCGGCAAGACGCTGTTTGCAATGGAATTTCTGATGCATGGCGCCATAAAATACGGAGAACCCGGGGTCTTCATGACCTTTGAGGAAACGCCGCAGGATCTCGCCAAAAACTTCTTCTCCCTTGGTTTTGATCTGCCTGAAATGATGTCGCGTGGCCTGATCGAAACCGATCATGTAAGCATCACGCGCGGCGAAATCGAGGAGACGGGAGAATACGACCTGGAAGGACTGTTCATCCGCCTGGGCGCCGCCATTGATGCCATCGGCGCCAAGCGGGTTGTCTTAGACACCATCGAAGCCCTTTTCTCCGAGCTGCCCAATGCCACGATCCTCCGGGCCGAGCTGCGGCGGCTTTTTCTCTGGTTGAAAGAGCGCGGCGTGACGGCCATTGTTACGGGGGAAAGCGGCGACAAGACCCTGACGCGATACGGACTTGAAGAATATGTCGCCGATTGCGTGATTCTTTTAGACTTCCGCATTGTCGAGCAAATCGCCACCCGCCGGTTGCGTATCGTCAAGTATCGCGGCTCGGCGCATGGGGCGGACGAATATCCCTTCCTGATCGACGAGGACGGCATCTCGGTCCTTCCCATCACTTCCCTGGGGCTCGACTACCCCGTTTCCAAGGAACGCATCTCCACGGGCGTCCCCAAACTGGATGCCATGCTCGGCGGCAAGGGGTTCTTCCGGGGCAGCACCATCCTCCTATCCGGTACCGCGGGCACCGGCAAAACGAGTTTGTCGGGGACCTTTGCCGATGCCGCCTGCCGGCGGGGCGAACGATGCCTCTATTTCGCCTTTGAGGAATCTCCCCGGCAGATCATACGCAACATGGAGTCCATCGGCCTGGATCTCGACCAATGGGTAAAAAAGGGACTTCTCAAGTTTCATTCCGCCCGTCCCACCCTTTGCGGTCTGGAGATGCATCTGGTCACCTTCCACAAGGTGATTGAAGCGTTTAAGCCCCGGATTTTCATTGTAGACCCCATCAGCAACCTGATTAACGCCGGAACCGCGCCGGAGGTCAAATCCGTCTTAACGCGCCTGATCGACTATCTGAAGATGAACAAGATTTCGACTTTCCTTACGGATCTCACCCATTTCGGAAGCAGCCTTGAGCGCACGAGCGAAGAGATCTCTTCGCTCATCGATACGTGGCTTCTCTTAAGAGATATCGAACTCAAGGGCGAACGCAACCGGGGGCTCTACATTTTAAAATCCAGGGGCATGAATCACTCCAACCAGATTCAGGAATTTTTGATCACAAACCAGGGCATCGACCTGGTCGATATCTATACCGGTTCCGGCGAGGCATTAACCGGCAGCGCCCGGGCCGCCCAGGAAGCGCGGGAAAAGGCATTGGAAATGGAGCGTCGGCATGAGGCGGATCGCATACGCCGCGACCAGGAGCGCAAGCGCAAAGCCCTTGAAGCAAAAATCGACGCCCTGCGCGCCGAATTTGACGCGGAATCCGAAGAACTCGATTTTTTAAGGGAAGAAGAAAAGAAAAGAGAAGAAGTTGTTGCCCAGGAACAGTTGAAGATGAAAAACCTTCGCAAGGGGAAACACGCGGCTGACCAAGAAAAAGCCCCAAAAAGAAAGGCGAACGGGAAAAGGAAAGGAGCCTGAGATGACGTCCACATCGCCGGAAATACAAAAGAAGGCAAAGACCGATTCAATGGAGGAAACCTGGAACCTTCGCTTATATGTAGCCGGTCAGACCCCCAAATCGATTACCGCTTTTGCGAATCTGAAAAAAATCTGCGAAGAGCATCTTGCCGGCAAATACCGCATTGAGGTGGTAGACCTTTTAATCAATCCCCAGCTTGCCAAAGGGGACCAGATTATTGCCATACCGACACTGGTCAGAAAACTTCCCGAGCCCCTTAAAAAAATCATCGGGGATCTGGCCAACACGGAACGCGTGCTGGTGGGACTCGATATTCGCCCTGCCTCCTGATGATAAAATTAGGATGCCAATCATGAAATGGAATATCAATCATGAAAAAGAAAACAGGGAATACCGCCGCCGATGAATTGGAAAAATCAAATAACCCGGAGAAGCACGTTCTTATTTTGTATGTTGCCGGCATGACGCCGAAATCAAGCGTGGCAATCGACAATGTAAGGAAATTTTGTGAAAATAACCTTCAAGGACGCTATGAACTGAAGGTGATCGACCTCTACCAGCAGCCCGAGCTGGCCCAAGAAACCCAGATTGTCGCTACCCCGACGCTGATCAAGGAACTCCCGCTCCCCTTGCGAAAACTCATCGGCGATATGTCGGATACCCAAAGGATTCTTGTGGGCATGGATCTGAAACCCGGAAATTGACGATTACGAATCCATGAATAAACCGCGAAAAACAGAGCAGGAACTTTTACATGAGCTTGAAGAGCTCAGATCCCGGCTAACGGAAGCCGATGACACGTTGCGCGCCATCCGAACGGGTGAAGTGGATGCCCTGGTGGTCTCGACCGTCGAAGGAGATCGTATTTTTACGCTTTCGGGCGCCGACCGCCCTTACCGGATGATGGTGGAGACCATGAACGAAGGCGCCGTCACCCTGGCCGTCGACGGAACGATCCTTTTCTGCAACCAGCGTTTTGCGGACATCATCAAAACGCCTCTTGAAGAAGTCATCGGAACTTTGTTCCGGAAATATATTTCCCCAACAGACCATCACATCTTTGAAGCAATAATTGCACGATGTGGGAAGGTTAACTGCACGACGGAACTGGAATTACAGACCGGGTGTGGGAAATCCGCTCCCGCCCTGCTCTCCGTAAGCCCCCTTAGGCAGGCCGATGTCCCCGGTTCGATGTGCGCGGTGATCACCGATCTGTCGAAACAAAAACGCAATGAAGAAATGCTGGCTGAAGAAAGACTGACAACCCAGCTTCTCCAGCAAACCTCGGAACTTTTTTTTATCTGCGACAGCAGGGGCCGTATTATCCGCGCCAGCCAGTCGGCTATCGGGGTTTTGGGCAGAACCCCGGTTTTTGAGGAATTTGATGAGGTATTTCACCTCCTTTATCCCGACGGGACGCCTTTTATTCTTCGTTCTGAAATACGCAAAAAATTTCTCCACGGCGTGGAGGTCGTTTTCACCAACGGGGGGATTGAATCCTGTTTTCTGTTAAGCGCAAATCCGCTGATCAATCGTCAGGAAATCATCGGAATTGTTGTCGTCATCGTGGACATCACGGACCGTAAAAACATGGAGGAGAAAATTCAAAAATCCCATGACGAGCTCGAAACCCTGGTTGAGGCGCGAACGGCCGAACTTTTGATCGCAAAAAAAGCGGCGGAAGAAGGAAGACAAGTCGCCGAGGCATCTCTTTTAGAAATAAAAAAGTTAAAAGAACAACTGGAAGCGGAAAGAGCCTATCTGCAGGAAGAGATTAAACTGGAGTATAACCATGAAAACATTATCGGTCAAAGCGACGGGCTCAAATACGTACTCTTTAAAATCGAACAAATCGCCGCCACCGACACCACCGTAATGATTCTTGGCGAGACGGGAGTCGGCAAGGAACTGGCCGCCCGGGCCATTCACGACTTGAGCTTGCGCAAAAACCGGGCCCTGGTGAAAGTCAATTGCGCCGCGCTTCCCTCAAACCTGATCGAAAGCGAATTGTTCGGCCATGAGAAAGGCGCTTTCACCGGTGCTCATATCAAACGGCTGGGACGCTTTGAGATTGCCGACGGCGCCACCCTGTTTTTGGATGAAATCGGTGAATTACCGCTGGAACTCCAATCAAAGCTGCTTCGCGTGCTCCAGGACGGCGAGTTTGAGCGGCTGGGCGGCACACGCACCATCAAAGTCGATACGCGGATTATTGCCGCCACCAATCGGAATCTGGAAGCGGAAGTCGACAAGGGCGGTTTCCGTAAGGACCTCTGGTATCGGCTCAATATTTTTCCGATTACCATGCCGCCGCTCCGGGATCGCCTGGATGACATACCCATGCTTGTAGATTATTACGTCAAAAAAATTTCAAAGCGGATGGGTAAGACCATTGAACTTATACCCGATAACGTCATGAATACGCTGCGAGCGTATCACTGGCCGGGAAATGTCCGGGAATTGGAAAACGTCCTTGAGCGCGCGGTGATCAACTCATCAGGGTCAAAACTGCGCCTGGCTGATGAGCTCAAGACGCCGTTTAAGCGCTTATGCATCGACCACAAAACCCTTGAAGCCGTTGAACGAGACTATATTGTTCAAGTCCTCGAAGAAACCGGGTGGAAAGTCGGCGGAAAAAACAGCGCGGCTGAAATCCTTGGGCTCAAACGAAGCACCCTGCGCGCCCGCATGCGCAAACTCGATATCCGGAAACCAACATAGCTTTCTCTTTACCTACCGCGGCAGCTTTCTCCCTATTTAAATCGTTTCTCAACGCCTTTCCGATCTTCCATCATTTACTTCGTCAAAAAAAACCATATATGGCCGCCGGGTAAATATGGCCTTTTTTCTGCCCTGTCGCCGATTGTTCCGTAAATTCATATTATCGTGATTATTATTTAAAATCAGGATAATAGGCGATACTTTGCCAGGCATTTGAGACCTGGCACAAAGTGTGCAGCTAAGTTGCATTAGACGTGGATAGGCCGAAACGACTCCCCAACTGTATCGAGGCGTTAAGCAGGCCGAGTCGATATGCCCACCCATCGGGTAAACAAATCCATTCTGGAGATGGCGTTATGTATATGACGGGAAGTGATGTTAATCATAATGTTCAACAAGTCTTAGATCCTGAATTGCCTGCGGCCGAGATAGCGTCGTTTCGGATCGATCCGTTAAAACGGTATATGTTTGAGATCGGGCAATGCAAAGTGCTTCCACGGGATGAACAAAACAATCTTGCCATTCGTTATCAGGAAAATCATGAACCTGAAGCAATTACATTACTGGTCACGTCGAATTTGCGACTGGTGTTTAAAATCGCAAGGGACTTTCAGCGGCCCTGGATGCAGAATCTGCAGGATTTGATCCAGGAAGGGAATCTCGGGCTCATTCGGGCGGCCGAGAAATTCGATCCTTATCGCGGCGTCAAATTCTCATATTACGCTTCTTTCTGGATCAAAGCGTATATATTGAAATTTATATTAGATAACTGGCGATTGGTCAAAATCGGCACCACGGGAGCCCAGCGCAAGCTCTTTTTCAGGCTCAACAAGGAAAAGGAAAAATTGATCAACGAAGGATTTGAGCCTGAGCCCGGACTTTTATCCCAGAGACTCGGTTTATCCCATAAAGATGTCGTTGACATGGATCAACGCTTAAATTCCTGGGATGTATCCCTGAATGAACCTGTTAAAGAATATTCGAATAAGGAGATGATCAATTATATTCCCGCGGAAAACAAATCGCCTGAAGAGCAAATCGCCGACAACCAAATCCAGGAACTCCTGCATCAAAAAATTAATGAATTCAAATCCACAATTACCCCTAGAGAATGTGAAATATTCGAAAAACGCATCTTTACCGAAGACCCCGTCACTTTACAGAAACTTGGGGGCCGTTTTGGAATTACCAGGGAAAGGGTCCGCCAGGTGGAGAAAGAAATTATCCATAAAATCAAAATATTTTTTGAGCGTGAAATACCGGATTTTCAAAATTTGCCTCGGTATGGAGCATCCGTATAGGGCCATATGTGGCCGTGAGATAAAATGTGACCTTTTTAATGAGGCGTTAATGGTTGCCCCGAGTAAAATTTCAAAACCAATTATTAATATAAATCAGAATGATAAGCAATATTTAGCTTGGTTTTAAAAACCTGGCACAAAGATTGAAGTAATAAAAGACAGGCTATGAATGAATCTTCCGGAAGAGGATTTCGAAAACAAAAACAATTAAAGAATATAAGGAGAAATGCAGCATGAAAAAAACAATTTATCGCGCGGCTCTGATCGCAATGATGGCCTCTTTATTTATCATCAACGTTAATCTGGCGGCATCCGAGATGGATGACCGCATCGAGTCAACCGCAAAAGAGTCTTATGTGTTCAAAACCTACCTCCAGGGAGACGACATTGACATCGCGTCCAAGGACGGCGCCGTCACCCTGACCGGCACCGTAGCCGAGGAAACCCGCAAAACATTGGCCCAGGAGACGGTCGCCAGCTTGCCCGGAGTGATCAGCGTAGACAACAAGCTGGAAGTAAAAGGAGAAGCCCTCCCGGTATACTCGGATGCGTGGCTTATTGCCAAAGTGAAATCCACGCTTTTCTTCCATCGAAACGTGAGCGCCGCCAAAACAGAGGTTCTTGCAAAAGACGGGATCATTACCTTGCGCGGCGAAACCGCCAGCGAGGCCCATAAGGACCTTGCAACCGAATACGCAAAAGATGTTGAAGGCGTCAGGGACGTTAAAAATGAGATGACGGTGGTAACCGCGGCAACCAAACCGGATGAAAAACTGAAGGCAAAAAAGATGGATGCCCAGGTGAAGCCGGGTGAAAAAACCATGGGTCAAAAGATGGGCGACGTGGTGGACGACACCACCGGATATATAGATGATGCGTCCATCACCGCCATGGTCAAAACGACATTGATGTATCATCGTTCAACCAGCGCCATCAACACCACCGTCAAAACAAACGAAGGCGTGGTCAGTTTAGGGGGCAAAGCCGCAAATGCTGCTGAAAAGGACCTGGCCACCAAACTGGTGAGCGACGTTTACGGCGTAAAAAGCGTGGTCAACAACATGGAAATCGAGACTGCCAAAGCAGCAACCAAGTAAGAAGACGTTACGGACAATTCCGTCCGAATTATTTTAAACCGGAATCAAACAGGAGAAACACCATGAAATCAGGCAACAGAGACAAAGCGGAAGGCAAGATGCACCAGGCAAAAGGAAAAATCAAGGAAGTCGCCGGAAAAATAGTCGGTAATACCGACCTGGAAGCTGAGGGAAAAGGCGAAAATCTTGAAGGAAAGGTTCAGGAAAAGCTCGGCCAGGTAAAGAAAGTGATGGATAAATAAGAAGGCCTCCAGACAGCCGGCCGGGGCTTACAATACCGGCCAACTTTCATACTTTTTAAAAAAGAAGGGGCAAGCCAATGACAAACAAAACGTCAAACGGAAAGTCGGTTTTTTCTATATTTTTCATAGGAATCATTTCCATGTTGCTCATGGCGGGCTGCGCCTCAAGCGGCAGTCGTTCCATCGCCAGCAGTAAAATATCCGAAAGCGAGAAAGCCATCAGCGTCGCCAAGGAGATCAATGCGAGCACCAACATTCCCGTGGATTTAAGGAATGCTGAAAATAAACTTATCCAGGCCAATTCGGCTTTTAAAACCGAAGAATACGCTAAGGCCGCCCGTCTGGCGGAAAAGGCGACCATCGACGCGGATTACGCCCGCATCCAGACCAACGCCGAAAAATCAAAAAATGACGCTGATCAGATGCGCTTAAATCTCGTGGATTTGCGCCGGGACCTTGAGCGCATATCAAGATGATCAATTGTTTGGATAATTAATTTTACGGAGGAATTGAAAATGACTAACAAACTGCGCGGGGCGGTTCAAATTTGCGGCGGCTTGCTCATCCCTTTCCTGTTGATTTTTGCGGGATGCGGCCCTTCCCATCAGGAAATAATGGCAAGGGAACGTTTGGCAAGCGCTAAAGAGGCATATGCCGTCGCCAAAGCGAATCCTGATGTGGAAATACATGCCCAAAGCCCCTTAAATGATGCCGGCAGGGCTGTCGATCTCGCCTCCCAGGCCAAAAATTTTGATGAGATGGAGCATCTGGCTTACCTGGCGGAAAGGAAAACTCAGATTGCCGTTGCCGTTGCCGAAGAACAGATGGCGGAGAACGAAAAAGCGGCACTTGGAAGAGAAACCGAAAGGTTAATCGTCCGATCGCGCGAGCGCGAGCAACGGGCGAAGGTGGAAGCCAGAGAATCAAATTGGCTGGCGGCAGCTTCGGACGAGAAGGCCAGGGTTTCAAACGAGCAGGCCAGAGCTTCCGACGCGCAGGCCAGAATATCGAACGCGCAGGCCAGAAAATCATTTGCCGAAGCAAAAAAATCCGACGAGGAAGCCTGGACCCAAAGAGCAATCGCCCAAAGAGCGGAAAAAGATGCCGATCTGTCGGCGGCCCAGGCCAGAGCGTCAAGTGCGGAAGCCAGGACATCAAGCGATCAGGCGCGGAAGGCAGATGCACAAGCAAGAAAATCCGACGCGGAAGCACTGGCGCAAACACACAGAACTGAAAAGGCCCAGGCCAGGGCAAACAAGCTGGAACAAGAAATTATCCACATGAAAGGCCAGATGACTGACCGGGGCATCGTCCTGACCATCGGCGACGTGCTCTTTGCCACCGGCACGGCGGCCCTGACTCCCGCGGCTGATAACGAAATCGACAAGCTGGCTTCTTTTATGAAGGCATACCCTAATCGCAATGTGCTCATTGAAGGCCATACCGACAGCACGGGGCCCGAGGGGGCAAACCTTGACCTTTCCATTACAAGGGCAAACGCCGTAAGGGATAAACTCATGGCCCGCGATATCAGCCTGTCCCGCATTACCACCAGCGGATTGGGACAAAGCTCTCCGGTGGCCGCCAATGATACCGCGGCGGGACGAGAGCGCAACAGGCGGGTTGATATCATTATCTTAAATGAAGGCGTCAGCCCTTTGACCTCGAAATAAATTAAGCGATAACAGCTGACTTTTTTCAGCTTTATCCTCCAACAGACAGCCGGCCGGGGCTTACAATACCGGCCAATCTTAACCATCAAATTATAAGGAGGATCTTATGTTGTGGACGATTGCAGTCATACTGGTAATTCTCTGGCTGCTGGGATTTGTGAGCAGCTACACGATGGGAGGGTTCATCCATATCCTGCTGGTGATTGCCGTTATCGTAATCCTGGTCAATGTCATCGGGGGGCGAAGAGCCCTATAACAGCCATCATATCATGGCTCAAAACAACTAAATACAGGCGGGACAAAATGAAATCCACCACAATCATTGCTTTTATACTTATCGCCATCGGCATCGCGGCCTTCGCTTATGAAGGCATCACTTACACGACCAGGGAAAAGGTCGTCGACATCGGTCCGCTGGAAATAACGGCGGATAAAACAAGAACGTTTCCGTTGCCGCCCATTGTGGGCGGGATTGCGCTTGTGGGCGGAATTGTGCTTTTGGTCATGGGAGCAAAAAAAGACTGAATCAATCATTTAGAAGGACTGAAAGCAAATAGTAAAAATTCAAATATAGAGACATCATCGTGTCAAACAGGGAGATCCGGGAATGAAAAAAACTATTTTCAAAAAATTTCTGACCTCCGTCATCTTTGTCAGCCTGCTGTTTCAACTATCGGCGTGCGGCTATATCCTGCACCCCGAAAGAAGGGGTCAGACCGGCGGACGTATTGATGTGGGTATCGCGGTTTTGGATGGGATAGGACTTCTGTTTTTCCTGGTTCCCGGCATCATCGCCTTTGCCGTGGATTTTTCCACCGGTTGCATTTACCTGCCGGGTGGATACGCCGCCGGGCCGGATGTCGATGAGATCAAAGTGGTGCAGGTCAACCTAGCCGAACTTAATGAAACGACGATCAACAGGATTATTTTCATGGAGACGGGCTTATCGACGACTATTGATCTCAATAAAGCCCTGGTCTGCAAATTAAACGGCAGCGAGGAAATTCCTGAAAAATTTGCCGGGCTGCATAAGTCCGATAAAATAACCTTTCACTAAACTATGAGCTAAGGATCTCTTTCTATACCATGAATGTAATCCGAACCATCATGAACGTGCTTCCTGAAAAGCAGAAAGAGGTATTACAAACGCTGATCTCAATGGTCGGGCCCACCGAAAACGAAAAGGGATGCCTGAGCTTCGGTATTTACGGCGATATCGAAGATGAGAACACTTTCAACCTGATTTCGGAATGGGAATCCCGCCCCCACCTGAATCGACATATGCGATCCGAACGTTTCAGCGTTTTGCTCGGGACAAAAAGCCTTTTATCCGAACCAATGAAAGTTCAGATATTTACAGTCTCAAATATCGAGGGAATGGAAGCGGTGGATACCATAAGAAAAAAAATGAAACGTATTTTTCCGGCATGAACATCAAAAGGAGACCGTTAATATGAACGCCCTCCTGATCTACCCCAACATTCCGGATACATTCTGGTCGTTCACGTATGCTTTACGTTTTATCGGAAAAAAATCGGCATTCCCGCCGCTTGGCCTGCTCACCGTCGCGGCCCTTCTGCCGGCGCACTGGAACAAACGCCTGGTGGACTTAAATGTGGACAGCCTTACGGATAATGACCTTTTATGGGCCGATATAGCGTTTATCAGCGGGATGGCGGTTCAACGAAAATCAGCTAAACAGATCATCAACCGATGCCTTGCGATGAATTTAAAAGTTGTTGCCGGCGGGCCGCTGTTTACCGCCGAACCCGATAAATTCGCGGAAGTGGATCATCTCGTGTTGGATGAAGCGGAAACAACGCTTCCGGCTTTTCTGTCGGACCTTCAAAACGGACAACCTGAAAAAATCTACAGGGCATCGGGGTTCTGCAATCTTTTGGACACCCCCCTTCCCTCCTGGGATCTCATAAAAACAAAGCGATATGCATCCATGAGCATCCAGTTTTCCAGGGGATGCCCCTTTAACTGCGAATTCTGCAATGTAACGGCTTTATTCGGTCACCGGCCGCGCATAAAAACGCCGCAACAGGTGATCGCGGAGCTGGATCGTATTTATGCTTCCGGCTGGCGCAGCAGCATATTTTTTGTGGATGACAATTTTATTGGAAATAAGGCCTACCTCAAAACGCACTTGCTGCCGGCCCTGATCAAATGGCGCAAAGATAAAAAAGGATGCGTATTTTTCACGGAAGCCTCCATCAATCTCGCTGATGACCCACAACTCCTGGATTTGATGACAACGGCCGGATTTGACACCGTATTTATCGGCATCGAATCGCCCGATGAGACCAGTCTGACGGAATGCGGCAAAAACCAGAATAAAAACCGGGACCTCCTTGAAAGCATAAAAATCATTCACCGTTCGGGCATGCAGGTGATGGGCGGTTTTATTGTGGGTTTTGACAGCGATTCGCCTTCTATTTTCCAGCGGCAGATCGATTTCATTCAGAACAGCGGCATCGTCACCGCCATGGTGGGCATGCTCCAGGCGCCTCCGGGAACCAGACTCTTCGACCGGCTCTCCAGGGAAAGCCGGGTGGTAAACACCTTCTCCGGAGATAATGTTGACGGAACGACCAATATCATCCCAAAAATGGGAATTGAAAAGCTTTTGGACGGCTATCAGGCCATTATGAAACAGGTTTATTCCCCCGGCAACTATTACCGGCGGGTCCGGGTTTTACTGAAAGAATTAAAGGCTCCTGAAATCAGGCAGCCGGTAAGTCTCGGGCGGTTGCTTTCATTTTTTCGATCCGCTTTCAGGCTCGGAATTCTGGGAAACGAGCGCTTTCATTACTGGCAACTGATGCTTTGGACCCTGATTCGCAAGCCCAGACTGATGTCGGTGGCAATAACGCTTTCGATATACGGCCATCATTACCGTAAAATATGCGAACGCTATATTTATTGAAATAAATATAAATCGCGGCCAAAAGGAGGCGCCATGCCAGATAACCCCGAATCCAAAAGCCTTGCGCAATTAATGGCAGAGGCCGATGAACTCATTCAGCAGCTTAATTCCGACGTCGTTAATGACATGGAAGAAGAGTATCGTCTGGCGTTTGAAAAACACGCCCAAAATTACGAAAAGATCAAAATCGAGGTTCAGGACAAAATCGAGAAAAAAGGAACACTGGATACCAGCGCCGGCACCGATGGCATGCACGAGGCGATCCAGGATATTGTCAAGGCCTTTGGGGAATTTGCAAAATTTCATTCCTGACGCGGGCCAAACGCCGATCAAAGGCTTAAAAAAAAATAGGCAACTCCGCCGTGACTTCCTTTTTCCCTAACAACCGGATCACCTTGCTGAAAAACGGAGAAACCTATTTTCCGGCGATCGAATCGGCAATCGATGAGGCGGTGCATGAGATTTATCTGGAAAGCTATATTTTCAAAAATGACGCCATCGGGCAAAAAATCGCGGAAGCGCTCAGGCGGGCGGCCTTGCGCGGTGTCAGAACCCGTATATTGATCGATGGTTTCGGATCGAAGGATTTGCCTGAAACCATGATGGATTACCTTGCGGCGGCGGGCATCATGTTGATGAAATTTAGGCCCAAGACTTCGCCCTGGACCCTGCGACGCCGCCGATTCCGTCGCCTTCACAGGAAAATTGTCGTCATTGATCGCCGGGTTGCTTTTGTGGGCGGCATTAACATCATCGATGATATGGAGCCCGGCCAACCATGGCCTCGTTATGACTATGCCGTATGCATAAAAGGGCCTTTGGTTAAAAAAATTCATGCTTCCGTCCGCCGGGTCTGGTCGCGCGTGGCCTGGACCCGTTTGCGCCCCGGCTGGGTGGCCCCGGCCAACGACGGGCAAACGTCTTCAACCGAATCTACAGGTCGAATGCGCGCGGCTTTTCTGGTTAGAAACAACATCCGCCATCGCCGTGACATTGAAAATGCCTATTTGCAGGCAATTAAACGGGCGCAATCGGAAATTATCCTTGCAAACGCCTATTTTTTCCCGGGATTTAATTTTCGTCACGCGCTTTTGGATGCGGTCAAACGCGGTGTGCGGGTGATTTTACTTTTGCAGGGGAAAGTGGAATATCGATTGATGCATTATGCGTCGCACGCGTTATACGGCAATTTTCTTTATGCGGGAGTCGAGATCTACGAATACCACAAGAGTCTGATGCACGCCAAAGTCGCCGTGATAGACGGCCATTGGGCGACGGTAGGATCATCAAACCTCGACCCTTTCAGTCTGCTGCTCGCGCTCGAAGCAAATATCGTTGTTGACGACAAAAATTTTGCTCAAACATTAAAACACAGCCTTGAACAATCCATCCAGACCGGCGCGCGGCGCGTATCAAAAAACAACTGGAACACGCAGACCATCGGACTGCGCCTGGTAAGCTGGCTGTGTTACGGTTTAATACGATTTATGATCGGAATGACGGGTTATGCGTCCGGGAAACAGACCGGCGCACTATGACCCATACAAAAACATCGGTGCGGGGAAAGACGCTTTTATCGCATCGGATCCTATAACCAATTGAATTTTATATTGCCTTTATTATAGATTCACGATATAAAAATTTTAAAAATCAGAAAAACTCAATTCTGACACTTTGGGTTTTTATTGCCAAACAAAACAGTATTGGCAATAAAATGATATGCATAAAGGCAACAATTTGAAAGGCAGCATCAACGCAGTGTTTTTATGGACTAACAACATCGACCTTCCAGGTCTTTCTTAAAGAAAGGAGACACATCATGGCGCTGATTGAAGAAATCAACAAAAAGGTTTCCAAGCTGCCGCCTGATAAACAGGCGACAATTCTTGATTTTATCTCATTTATAGAGCAGCGGCAGCAGGTATTGGCTAAAACCAAACCCATCGCGGAACGAACCAAACACATGAAAAAAACATTGAAAAATTTGGCAAAGATGCGGGTTTTCGCCGATATAACAGACCCTGTTGAATGGCAAAAAACCATCCGTAAGGACAGACCTTTACCAGGGCGTGAATGATGATTTTGATTGACAGTAACATCATTATTTACGCCGCTTCAGGAAAATTTCCCGCTCTGGTTGAGTGGATGGCGGAACAGAATTTGGCGGTTTCCGCGATAAGCGTTCTGGAAGTGCTTGGTTATCACAAACTACATATCAGCGAAAAAAAAGAATTGGAAAACCTGTTTGCACAAATAACTGTTTTATATCCTGGCGCTGAGGTGTTTCGACTGGCAATCAAACTACGACAAGAGCGTCGCATTTCCATTGGGGATGCGCTGATCGCCGCCACCGCCCTGAATGAAACCATAGCGCTTGCCACGCACAACACCGTCGACTTTTCCTGGATTAACGGGCTGGAGATTATTGATCCATTGAAACATGAGGCGCACTGAGTCGCGATTGACTCAAATCCAGTTTGTAAAAAGCTATTGATTCCGCTGCGCGGTATTTTTGCAGTAAGTAAACTGACGTTTCCTTGGAAGAGCTACTTACCGCAGCATTTCTTGTATTTTTTGCCGCTGCCGCAGGGGCATGGATCATTGCGGCCGACTTTGTCCGCGACCCGGACGGGCTGTTTCCGGGGCGGCGGGCCGCCATGGGAAAAGGAAAGCTGCTGCTGGCGGGGACGCTCCAGGGTGGCGACGGCTTCGGGCTCGGCAAGCTGGATACGGAACAGTATCCGCAGGGTTTCTTCCCTGATCCGGAAAACCAGTTCCTGGAACATCTCAAAGGCTTCTTTTTTATATGCCCGGATGGGGTCCTGCTGGGCATATCCCCGCAGGCCGATGCCTTCCCGGAGATGGTCCATGGACAGCAGGTGATCCTTCCAGAGATTGTCCACGATCTGAAGCATCAGGATGCGCTCGATGTTGCGGAAATGGTCGGCCCCGATGCCTGCCTCCTTTTCGTTATACCTGGCAAGCGCTGTTTCCTGGATGTGTTGGATAATTTTTTCCGGGCTATCCAGGCTGTCATCAAACCCGTCGATGGCGATGCGGAAATTAAACTGGTGGAATACCGCGTCGGCCAGTCCCTTGAGGTCCCATTCGCGCACCGGCAGCTTATCGTCCCCATAAGCATCAACAATATATTCCGTCTTTTCCATGATCCATTCTTCGATCCCGGGCTTCAGGCTTTCGCCGCTTAACGCCTGGCGGCGCTGGCGATAGACCACTTCCCGCTGCTGGTTCATGACATCGTCAAAATCAATAAGCTGTTTCCGGATATCGAAGTTGTGGGCCTCCACCTTGGTCTGGGCGTTTTCAATGGCCTTGGAGATCATCCGGTGCTCAATGGGCTCTCCTTCTTCCATCCCCAGCCGGCTCATGATGGAAGAAATGCGCTCCCCGCCGAAAATCCGCAGCAGATCGTCCTCCAGGGAGAGATAAAACCGGGAAGAACCGGGATCGCCCTGCCGGCCGGAACGGCCCCGCAACTGGTTGTCGATCCGGCGGCTTTCATGGCGTTCCGTTCCCAGCACATGAAGTCCGCCGAGCGCAACCACTCCTTCGCCTAAGACAATATCGGTGCCGCGGCCCGCCATGTTGGTGGAGATGGTCACGGCACCCTTCTGGCCGGCATTGGCGATGATTTCCGCTTCAGCCTCATGATTCTTGGCATTTAAAACAGTATGAGGGATGCCTCTTTTTTTAAGTTTCAGACTGACATCTTCGGATACGTCGATGGAGACCGTGCCCACGAGCACCGGCTGACCCTTGGCATTAAGCGCCGCGATTTCATCAAGGACCGCATTAAATTTTTCCCGCCGGGTCTGGTAGATCACATCCGGATAATCCACGCGGATCATGGGCTGATTGGTGGGGATGACCACCACGTCAAGCTTGTAAATTTTATTAAATTCCGCGGCCTCGGTTTCGGCGGTGCCGGTCATGCCGGCCAGTTTATCATACATCCGGAAATAGTTCTGGAAGGTGATGGTGGCCAGAGTCTGATTTTCGTTTTCGATTTTAACCTTTTCCTTGGCCTCCAGTGCCTGGTGCAGACCCTCGGAATATCGGCGGCCCGGCATCAGGCGGCCGGTAAACTCATCAACAATGATCACCTGGCCTTCCTTGACGATGTAATCCACGTCCCGCTTGAACATGGTATGGGCTTTCAGCGCCTGGTTGACGTGATGGAGCAGGTCGATGCATTTGGGGTCATAAAGATTGTCCACCGCCATCAATTTTTCGACCCTGGCCACACCGTCTTCGGTCAGGGCGACGCTTCTGGCTTTTTCATCGATGGTGTAATGATCTTCCTGCTGCAATGAGGGGATGATATTGTTGACCTGATAATAGAGATCGGTGGACTTTTCGGCCGGTCCGGAAATAATAAGCGGAGTCCGGGCTTCATCCACAAGGATGCTGTCTACTTCGTCGACAATGGCAAAATGAAGGTCACGCTGAACCAGAAGGTTTTTTTCAAATTTCATGTTGTCGCGAAGGTAATCAAACCCGAATTCATTATTGGTGCCATAAATAATATCCGCGCTGTAGGCGGTTTTGCGCTCATGATCATTGAGGCCGTGGACGATGACGCCGACTTTTAATCCCAGAAAACGAAATATCTGTCCCATCCACTCGGAATCGCGGCGGGCCAGATAATCATTGACCGTGATGATATGCACCCCTCTTCCGGTAAGCGCATTCAGATAAGCGGCCAGAGGGGCGACCAGGGTTTTTCCTTCACCGGTTTTCATCTCGGCGATATTGCCCTGATGCAGCACCATGCCGCCCATGAGCTGGACGTCAAAATGACGCATGCCTAACGTGCGGAGAGTTGCCTCGCGCACGGTTGCGAATGCTTCGGGAAGCAGGTCATCAAGGAACTCGCCGCTTTGATAGCGAACGATCAGCTTTTGAGTCTGTTGGGCCAGTTCGCCGTCACTCATGGCCTTGACCGTCGGTTCGAGATTATTGACGGCTTCAACGGCGGGCATCAATTGCCGCAAAACTCTTTCATTTTTACTGCCAAACAGCTTTAGCAAAAATTTATTTACAGCCCCAAAATCCATTGGCGGCATTTCCTCCTGAAATAATTACAAAAAACGGGCGGGAAAAGAGATATCTCGCTTACGAGGGGTTGTTGCTTGCAAGTTGTTCGGGTATGAATCTGGACGCATCCACCGGAATATCATTGACGCGGACTTCATAATGCAGATGCGGGCCTGTACTGCGTCCGGTGCTGCCGACTTTTCCAATCACCTCGCCTTGCATTACTTGCTGATCGACGTCCACCGTTACACTGCTTAGATGCGCGTAACGGGTGATGATCCCGAATCCATGATCAATGGTGATCGTTTTGCCAAAAACGCCTTGATATCCGGCGTAAATGACAGTCCCCGCTGCGGTGGCATAAACCGGGGCGCCGCTGTTATGGGCGATATCCACACCGCTGTGGAATTCCCGCTTTCCAGTAAACGGTGATTTGCGGTAGCCGAATTCCGATGACACCGCCCCACCTTGAAGAGGACTGATGGAAGGAGTCGATTCCCGGATCTGCTTGATCTCCTTGATTGCGCCCCATAACAGGAGAAACTCCTCGGATCGTTGCATCACCGCATCATCGAGCTGTTCCATCCGATCGACAAGGTTGTCAATCAGAACCTGGTAATCATCGCCATTCATTTCGAATGCACCCGGGGTTTGCGTTAAAGCACCCCCCATGCCGGTGGATTGCCAGGAAGCCGTCGAATCATCCACATTGATATTTGAATTAATACCCGTCCGGATTTTCTGATCCAACTGGTTCAGCCGGATCAGTTTCAACTGCAAATTATCGATTTTAGATTGAAAAACTGCGATTTGACGTTCGCGGGTATCGATTTCGGATTGCAGGTCATCGACTTCATCCAAAAGCGTCAGCGCATCAGGCATCGCCCACTTCATCGTGATATAATCATATGTACCATAGGCAATCAGTAATGCGCATCCCATAAGAATACCGCAGCACAAACGGACAAATCCATGGGAAAAAATAAATGATTTTACCTTTGGTCCGGTCCGGTCCGACAGGATCAAGTTCAGCTTTCGTCTCATAAGTTATCCGTTTTGAAGGGTTTTTTCTTCATATATCCATTGGCCTTCAGATGGAGAGTCTATCAACTTGAACCCCCCCTGTCAAGGTTGATAAAATCCTGAAAGTCAAACTATTTACGGGTGCTTCAGGGCTGGCATCCCCGTAAAAATCAAACGACTTTGCATAACGAGTCCAGGCCGCGAAGCCGGAAAAAATGCAACGGAATATAAAAAGACAGGACGGGGAACAGTATGCACCCCGTCCTGTTTTTTGGAAACGGCCGCGCTACATCAGGCCAAGTTTGAATTTCAGGGAATTGAGCGTGTTTTTCATCAGCATGGTGATGGTCATGGGCCCGACGCCGCCCGGTACGGGTGTGATGGACCCGGCGATTTCCTTGGCCGCGTCAAAATCCACATCGCCGCGCAGGATGGCGATTTTCTTTCCTGTTTTTTCACTGATCTTTTCACCGACCCGGTTAACGCCCACGTCGATCACGCAGGCTCCGGGTTTGATCCATTCCGGCTTCACCAGGCCCGGCACGCCCGCGGCCACGATAAGGATGTCGGCCCGCTTGCAATGGGATGCCAGATCTTTTGTGCCGGTATGGACGATGGTGACCGTGGAGTTGGCGCCCTTTCCTTTCTGGAGCATCATGTTGGCGATGGGTTTGCCGACGATATTGGACCGGCCGACAACAACGACTTCAGCGCCCTTGGTTTCAACGCCGGCCCGAACGATCATTTCCTGGATTCCGGCGGGCGTGCAGGGGGGAAACTTGACTTCCGCGCCGCCGATCATCAGCCGGCCGACGTTGACCGGATGAAAACCGTCGACATCCTTGTCCGGATCAATGGCATTGAGAATCTTTTTCTCATCAATATGCTTGGGAAGGGGAAGCTGGACGAGAATGCCGTTGATGCTGTCGTCCTTGTTGTATTTATCGATTAATGCCAGAAGATCGGCTTCGGAGATCGTCTCCGGCTGGCTGTCCTGAACCTCTTTAAAACCCACGCGATGGCCGGTTTGAATTTTTAAGGTCACATATGAAATAGACGCCGGATTCTCGCCCACCAGAATGGTCACCAGGCCGGGCACCACGCCGTGTTTTTCCTTGATCTGCTTGACCTCAGCGGTGATTTCTTCCAGTATGGCTTCGCGGATCTCGGTTCCCAGGATTAATTTTGCTGTCATGGTCTGCTCCTTTTTTGTTTTAGTTAGCGGTTAAATTATGATTGCTTCGCAAAAGTCGGATTATTGGCTCCAGGAGTCTTTAAAAAATTATAGGGCAAACGGGATCATGTCGAGGCCCGCGGTTTCATCCAGGCCCAGCATGATATTCATATTCTGGACCGCCTGTCCGGCGGCTCCTTTCCCGAGGTTGTCAATGGCCGACATCAGTATGATGCGCCGGGTGGCGGCCTCAACCACAAACCCGATGTCGCAGAAATTGGTGCCCCGGACATGGGCCGTATCCGGCGGGCGGTTTCCGGTCAGCCGGATAAACCGCCGGTCGGCATAAAACCCGGCCAGACATTCGGATATATCCGATGATCGCACACCTTCGGACAGGGTCGCATAAATGGTGGCTTCCATACCGCGAATCATGGGCACCAGATGGGGAACAAAAGTAATGGATGCCGGAGTTTTGGCGGCCTGGCTCAACTTCTCGTCCATTTCGGGCTGATGCCGGTGGCTGCCGACCTTGTATGCCCGAAATGATTCGGTGGCCTCACAAAAATGCATGGGCAGTGAAAGAGATCGACCGGCTCCGGAAACCCCTGACTTGGCATCGGCGATAAGGGTTCGGATGTCGATAAGTTTATTGAAAATGAGCGGCCAGAGGGGCAGCAACACGCTGGTGGGATAGCAGCCGGGATTGCCCACAAGAGAAGCTTTCCGAATCTGCTCCCCAAAGACTTCCGGCAGGCCGTAAACGGCATCCGCAAGCAGTTCCGGGGCCGTGTGGGCCTGGTAGGCCGATTCATATCCGGCAACATGGGAAAACCGGAAATCCGCGGAAAGATCCACGATCTTTTTTTTGCGACGGATCAGGCCGGGAACATATGCCATGGGTAATTTATGGGGCAGGCCCAGAAAGACCGCATCAGCCCGATCGCATACAACGTCTTCGTCATAGGCTTCGCAGATAAGATCGACTTTGCCGGCCATGGCCGGAAACACGTCGGAAAACTTTACCCCCGCATACTGCCGGGATGTCAGAACCGTCAGTTCCATATCCGGATGTCCGGCAAGGATGCGAACCAGTTCGGCTCCCGCATACCCGGTAGCACCCACTACCGCCGTTCTGATCTTTCCCATTCGACAGCCTTTGCTTTTAAATCGTTTATGGTATATTCTATTGTCTCAGTTGGCGTCGGAGTCATTTTGCCGGTGAATACCAGAGACCGATTTTGTTTTCAAGTTATTTCATCGATGTTTTTTTGGGGTATCCCTGGCAAAGGGCTTCTAGTCCATGGTCTCGGCGATCTTGGGGGAAATCGCGTCATAGCCGTATGCGGCCCATGTCGTCCCGTCGTCGTAACCCCTGAGATTGCTGGTCGCGCCATATATGCAGATCAGGGTATTATTCAGAGATCGTCAGCCAACGATGCGACTTCGCCCTAGGAGTTGTAGCCGATGATGATTTCCCGGGGTCCTGGATGGGTAATATGCACCTATTCATATCGTTTCGGCGGGGTGTGATCTCTCGCGTTTGCAGGCGAACCGGTCGGATATCCCGGACAGCACCCCGTTTTGATGCAACACATGGCCAATGGCCCAGCCGTAACCATCCCAGGACGTCATGCGCGTCATGCGGGGTGGTTTTATTCTTTTGTATTTTTTCCTCGTATGCGTTAATATTCTCAAAAAGAAAAAATGATAACGGGATAGATAATGGATGCTACGACATGCAAACAATAATTAATGACAGCAATCTCAAGAAGCTTCTGAAGGAAGTCATCAAAGCGCTTGAAGGAAAAAATATTTTCCACAACCTGATTATTGAGCCATGGAAGACGCGGCACTGGTCCATGCCATCTAAGAGGGGGAGGCAACGGAGACGATTGACAAAACAGGAAGTTTTCAACAATCTGGAAGGTTGCGTGTGAAAACGGGATTTAAAAAGTTTACAAAAAAGAAGATGCTCAATCTTTTAACAGAAAAACATGAGTAAGCTTAAGAATGGGAGATGGATCATGCCGGAAGCAAACTACAATCAAGTCATGTCCGAGATAAAAACATTAAAGTTATCAGACCAGCTTCGCCTTTTAGAAGAAATGGCGACGCTGATTCGCAAAGGGGCAAGCAAGCAAGCACTCCGCAGCATTTTGGAGATCAGAGGAAAAGGCAAGGATATCTGGAAAGGCCTGGATGTAAAAGCCTATATAGATGAGGAAAGATCATCGTGGAATGGATAAACGACCTGCAGGGGAAAACGGTTGGCCTCGATACTGCGCCGCTGATTTATTTTATTGAAGAAAATCCACTTTACATTAAAGCTGTACGGTTTTTCTTCGAAGCAATGGACAAAGGCAATTTTACGGTGGTCACTTCAACTGTGACCTTGTTGGAAGTGCTGGTGCATCCATTGCGCTGCAACGACAGAGAACTTGCGGCAGAGTACCGGGATATCTTGCTTAATTCAAGACTAATTACGTTGGAAGTTTCAAACGCTATTGCGGAACAAGCCGCCCAACTCAGAGCAACCCATAATATCCGCACACCGGATGCCATCCAAATAAGTGCGGCATTAAATGCGGGTGCGACTCACTTTTTTACTAATGATATCAGATTGCCTGAAATCCCTTCTATCCGGATTCTCTCCATTGATACACTTGTCTGAAACGCGGATTATATTGTATCCATGGACCCGCATTTGAGGAACCTTCCAGCATTACCGAAGCATCCAGATTGTGAACGATGTGTCGATCAGTGAAGGACAGTTTCCGGTTGTTGGGGTAATAGGTATGGGCGTTGGTTTTGGTAAACGGCCCGAAGTTTACGGTCTCGGCGATCTTGCGGGAAGCCGCGTCATAGCCGTATGCGGTTGATGTGACGCCGTCGTCGTAGCCCGTGAGATTGCCGGACGCGTCATAGGTGAAGGCGACGGTTTTTTGGGGCGTGATTGAAAATGAGCGTCATCGGCCGGGAACTCAAAGGATAACCCATCGGCCCGCACCAGCACCCAGTTGGTCAGGGTCAGCTCGCCGTTTAGCACGTCCCCGGCCTTCATGTAGGAAAGGGATACGGACGTGGGCTCAAACACCACCACCGGCGCCGGCACGTGGGTCAGGTAGGTGGCGTGAAGCACGATCTCATAGCGGTCCTGGATGGCGGTCTCGGTCACCTCCCATTCCACGGTCACCATGTGGTAATCTAAAAAGACGTCCTCGGATGCCGTGACCCCGGGCTTCACCCAGAACCGGCCCGGATTTTCGTCGCTGATGAGATTGACGATAAATTTTTCTCTGGAAAAGTTAAATTGGAATGGTGTACCATACACTCAGCATTTAAGCGACATCGCAAATTTTATAGATTTTATGCGGTATAGAAACAGCTGAGCGCAAAAAAGGTGGTCAAGCTGGAGGGAATTCTAAAAGGGCGTGATATCGACCTTTCCGTGCTGAAAACGTTTAAAAAGCAGACCTGGCAACACGTTGATCCATATGATGGATACAATGCTTACAAAACAAAAAATGAAAGAGCTTATTCGGCAAGGAAGGTGCGTGATCACCGACAGGCCGTTAGATTAGGAGATATCACCATGCAGACTGAAAGCATCAAACAAGAAGCGTATCGACTCCTCGACAATCTGCCGGAACAGGCGACATGGGACGATTTAATGGATAGAATCTATGTCCGCCAGGCTATTGAAGCGGGAATAAGGGACAGCGACGCCGGCGAAACAGTGGATGTTCATGAGGTTCGCAAAAGATTCGGGCTGAAAGAATGAAAGTTCGCTGGACGAAAAACGCGATTGAGCATCTTGCCAGTATTTACGAGTACATTGCTGCAAATTCTCCGGCATACGCCAAGCGGACAGTTGATAAAATAACCAACCGTTCTACGCAGATTGGCCGCATGCCTTACTCAGGCCGGAAAGTCCCGGAATACGAAGCCGATGACATCCGGGAGTTAATTGAATATCCCTACCGGGTTATCTACCGGATCAAAACCGGACAGATTGACGTATTGGCAGTGATTCACGGGGCGCGTCAATTGCCGGATGATATTTAAGAAAGGAATGGATCAATTTTAATCCCCGCCGCCCCGGGCTCCCATGTGCAACGCCTACGCCGAACGGTTTATCCGGGAAGCCAGAGAAACCCTTAAACAACATTATTCCCCTGGGCGAACGCCACTTCCGTCATGTTCTGCGCTGCATCCAAACCCATCACAACGGGCAGCGGCCGCATCAGGGAATCAACAACCTCATCCCGCTTGGGTACGAATACCCGGAAAACCCGGCCGACCCGGAAGATGTTCGTTGTGAGTCCATGCTCGGCGGCATGCTCAATCATTATTACGTCAAAAAAGCGGCCTGACAACAGGCGCCGGGTAAAACCGCGCGACCATTGATCACGGCCGCAGGTTTAGCGTTCAAGACGAAACCGCTGCCGGAACCGCCTTCAATCCGTCTGAACCTGTCGGATTTGAACGGAAACACGTTAAATCCGCCTTCGACCCGCCCCACTCTTTCTGAAAACGGATGAGATTTTTCTCATATTTTCTGACTGAACACTTGAAATGGCGGATTTTTTTGCGACGGATTAATATTTGTATAGTACAGGCCGCCCGTCTTAGATTATCATCGCCGGGCGGATAAAAACTCACGGATAGCCTTTGAAACCAACTGGCTTTGTTCAATAGGCGACAAATGTCCGGCCCCCGGAACGGACAGGATGCGTGATCCGGCAATATTGGCATTAAGAAATTGCCCGTATTTCGGCGGCGTGATAATGTCTTTTTCACCGGTAATCACCAGCACCGGCGCCTGGATACGGTGAAGTTCATTCATTACGTCAAAAGAATTACACGCACGAAAGTCGTCGAGGGCGATCTGGGGATCGCCGGTGGTCATGGCTGATAGAAGCGGAATGATCCGTTTTCTGTCGCTGTCCGGGCCAAGACTGAACTGGGCTGTCAATTCAAGATACTGGTGAAAATCCTTTTCAATGGTTTCAAAAATCAGCGGCAGGACCTTCAGGCGCGCCCCGGTATTCATGAGAACGGCTGCCACTGCCGCATCAGGCCTACGGATCAGAATCTCAAGTGCGATGGCCCCGCCCATGCTGAGACCGCAGAGAATGGTTTCTTTGCAGGGGATATGTCCCATCAGGTCCAAGACGGCATCCGCGTAACCGGCAACAGCATCATATCCTTTGCCAATGGATGCCCCATGGCCCGGCAGATCCAGGGCGATGGTGTTGGCCGCATCGGACAGGTCGGCCACCTGATATTGCCAGAGACCCTTTGACAGGGCAGCGCCATGAATAAATATCAGCGCGGGCAGGGACGGATCAATGGGCCATCGGGCGGTGATCACGGGATGCGCGCCGATCATTGTCGTCATTATGATGCTCCTTTGTTTATTGTTTTTAAGACGAATCCGCATTTGGGTATCTTATGCAGCGGGCCTGCCGCCGAAGGTGTGATCATTTCATATGGTATGGCCAGCAGGACTAAGGGATCGAAAAAAGCGGACCGGTCCGTCCGGTTCAACAACGGCCAGGTGAGGATTTCCACCGGCGGCAGCCGGCGGCACCATGCCGCGCTGACATGGAGGTGGGCCGGCAGACGGGTTCGACCAATATCGACATCGGCGATACGGGCGAAAACGTCACCTTCATCAAGGGTGTCTCCCACGGCCACATGGGCATCCGGCGTCACATGCCCGTAAAACGTGTAAAAATCTTCTTCAGCCATGCCGGGCATCTGATGGCGGACGATGACGGTCCGGTCGAGAAAGTCAGAAATAACGGCAACGATTCTTCCCGGATGGATCAGGGGCACCCGGATGGTCTCATCTAACCGCAACAGCCCTTTGCCATGAGTCTGAAACAGGCACAGGTCAACGCCCTCGTGGGAAAACGGCCGCTGACCCGCCGGAGACCACCATTGTTTTACGGCATCAAACCCCATGCCCGGCAGAAACACAAACCGGTCAAACCCGAGCCTGGAGAGATGGTTTTCCGCGGCCAGTTTCTCCGCAAATCCCCCGGACGCAAAACCCCCATCAATTCCCGCGATCATAATCTTTTACTTGCCCCGGGCATCCAGTGCTTCGGCCATTTCCAGAAACCGCCGGGACTCGGCGGCATCGCCCATTTTATCGTAGAGCTGTTGAATACGATAATAGTATTCCTTTTTGTTGTCCGGGTCTTCCTGGGTGAGACTTAAAAAAAGATCGAGCAATTTTTTAGGCTGATCCCCGGCCTGGAAGCAGAGTTCGGCGTATCGACGCCGTATAAAGGGATCCGTACGCGAGCCGCAGGAAGCGCATCCTTTGATGATCTGGGCGTAAAGGTCTCTTGCCGCATAAATTTCACCGGCGGCTTCCAAGGTTTTGGCCAGGGACCGGGCCATGATTTCATTATAGCCGTAATCGTTTAACCATGTGGAAAGCAGACGAATCGCGGGCTTGAAATCGCCTTTGAGATACAGGGTTTCGCTTATTAAAAGCTGGATCTGAAGCGATGCCTGGAGCTTTGCCGGGCATGATCCCAGAAGCGATAAGGCCCGATCGTATGCCTTTTGCTCCCAGTATATATCACACAGGATCTGATATCCCCGGATCGACTCAGGATGATGTTGGATAAAGGGTTCCATCAACTGGCGGGCGGTCTCGTAGCGGCCGAGGTTGATCAGGGCTGTTGCCAGTTCCGGAGGAATAAGACCGTCGGGGTCGTCATTTTCATCCATGGCATCTTCAAGCCGGTCCGCGGCGGTTTCAAAATCGCCGCTGTTTAAGGCGACAAAGCCTTCCCTGAACGCCGGGCTGAAACCATGGTAGGCGTCCTGAATCTCATCGGGCAGGATGCTGCACAAAATAAAAAAATAATCATCTTCATCCCCGTCTTCATGATCTTCAATAATCGGGCCGCCCGCATCCCCGGTCACGGCGTCAGCGGTCTGATTTAATTCCCGGTTCAGGTCGCGGCCGTCGTGGGTGTCCCCGCGCAGCGCCAGCAGATTGCGGGTTAATGTTTCATCTTCGGTAAGATCAAGAGCCAGGCTCACCAGTTCATAAGCCTCCTCGTCATGCTCCCCGGTCATCAGCAATTCCCGTGCGGTCTCCAGGTGTGATCCTGCCAGAGCCTCCCGCGCCTTGCGGCATTTATCGCCAAGACGCCGAATCAGGGCGATATTTTCGGGCGATTTTTTTCCAGCCCGGGCCAGCGCCCGGTCATATTCGATTTTCGCCGAGCCGTAATCACCGTTATTAAAACAGCGATCCGCCGCCTCTTCGAAATTTTCCGGCGATTTCTGAAAAATTGAAAACAGACCCATGCCATCTCCTTTTTTAGTTATGCAGCAGATTCACGATCGCCTTGCGCGTATATCGGCATGGCCATCAGATCGATCAAATCATCACGGGTAAAAGATTTCAGCAACCCGGGGTCGTTTTCCACGATAACGTCAGCCATTAATGTTTTCTTGCGGGCGATCATCGCGGAAATCTTTTCCTCCAGGGTGCCCTCGGTAACCAGTTTAAAGACCTGGACCCCCCGGGTCTGTCCGAGACGATGCACCCGGTCCGTGGCCTGATCCTCCCGGGCCGCATTCCACCAACGGTCATAATGGATCACGACGGACCCGGCGGTAAGATCGATTCCAGTTCCGCCGGCCTTAAGGCTGCCGGCAAACACGCGGCACTCCGGGTCATTGTTGAAACGATCGATTTCTCTGGCACGGAGCCGTGTCTGACCGGTAATGCCCGCAAAACCGATGTTGTTTTTTCCAAGATGCGCGCGGATGATCTCTATCATGCTGACGAACTGACTGTATACAACGATTTTCAGGTCGCTTTCCAGGCAGGTTTCAAGCAGTTCCGTAAACAGTTGCCATTTACCCGATGCCTCCGGGCCGTAAATATCCTGTTCCGCATCCGAAGAAATGGATGCCGGGTGATTGCAGATCTGTTTGAGCAGGGTCAGAAGCGCAAAAATATGAAGGTAGGGAATCTTGTCATCACCCTTCTCAATGGCGCGGATCAGGCTCACGCCCCGGCCGGAGATGGCCTGGCGGTAAAGTTTCACTTGGGTATCGGTCAGACGGCAGTACCGGATATCTTCGATTTTTTCCGGAAGCTCCGTCAGGACCGCCGACTTGGTCCGGCGCAGGGCAAAAGGCCGTATCAGGCGGCGCAATGCCTCCCGGCGGCCGCGCTCACCGGCATCTCCCCGTTCGTATTGATCGGCAAACCCGTCGCTTGATCCCAGATAGCCCGTCAAAACCAGGTCCATGAGCGCCTTGAGCTCTCCCAGGCGGTTTTCCACGGGTGTGCCCGTCACCCCGATTTTGATATCGGCATTAAGTATGGCGGCGGCCTCATAGGTTTTGGCCTCGGGATTTTTGACATACTGGGCCTCATCAAATATCGCCAGGCTGAATCCGATTTTTGCCAGCCGGTCCGCGTCCCTTAACAGGATACCGTAGGAGGTGATCAAGACCGCGCCCATTGAAAAGGTGGCTTCCAATTCCCGGTCAATGCCGTGATACACCTTTGGACAAAGAACATGCGCGTGTTCGCGTATCTTGCGTTCCCAGTGGGAAATCACCGTTGTGGGACAGACCACGAGAAACGGTCGGTTCTCCTTTTTAGCCGATACCAACCAGGCCATCAGGCCCATGACCTGGTGCGTCTTTCCAAGGCCCATTTCATCACAGAGCAGACCACCGAAACGGTTTTCATA
>QZJS01000075.1 GCA_003597945.1 Desulfobacteraceae bacterium
GGCTTGCGCAATATCGAAGAATGCAGCGTACTTAGCGTACGTGAAATTCTGAGAGATTGCGCGTAACGCAGATATTGGACTTTTTACAAGGCCGTCATCTTTCCTTTCCCCGAATGCCGGGCCATGCGCTTTTACCGTTTTATTGAAATTTTGCCGGCGACGCATTGCCGGGGCATAAACTTTACCGGTGAAAACTTTGCCGGTTGCCTTGACGAAATTTTTAAGTTATATATGCGCACACGTCGGTATTCACAAGATTTTTTTTGTTTACCAAAGCAGTATGATGCAGAGGTCAGGACAATGAACGACAAGCAGGCAATGTCCATCCTGATCACGGGAGGAAACGGTCAGCTCGGCATGGATTGCGCGCAGGTGCTGGGGCCGGATTACGCCGTCACCTCAGTGGATATCGACACCACCGATATCACCGACCCGGCACAGGTGAACGCGATATGCCGAAAGGTCAACCCCGCGGTGATCATCAATTGCGCGGCCTATACCCAGGTGGATCATTGTGAAACCCATGTTGCGGCGGCCCGGGCCGTCAATGCCGAAGCGCCCGGCCATCTGGCGGCCTGCGCCCGTCAATGCGGCGCCGCCCTGATCCATATTTCCACCGATTACGTGTTTGACGGCAAAAAACCACTGCCCACGCCCTATCGGGAAAACGATCCCACCGGCCCCGTATCCGTGTACGGCCGAACCAAGCTGGACGGGGAACGCGCCGTTGCCGCGGCCGGCTGCCGTTTTATCATTCTAAGAACCGCCTGGCTCTATGGTTTTCACGGCCGCAATTTCTTAAAAACCATGTTAAAAAAAGCCCTTTCGGCCCCGGAAACAACCCTTAAGGTGGTCAACGACCAGTTCGGGTCCCCCACATGGTCATACCGCCTGGCCCTCCAGATCCGGCGGCTGATTGCCAGCGACGCCAGCGGGATCTACCATGCATCGGCTGAAGGATATGGCACCTGGTTTGACCTGGCGTCGTCTTTTCTTGAAAAAATGGGCGTGCCGCATCGCATCATGCCATGCGCCACGGCGGATTATCCCACGCCGGCGGTCCGACCGAAAAACGCCATCCTGGAAAACAATCGGCTAAAAGCCGAAGGGCTGAATATCATGGCGGACTGGCAAGAGGATCTGGATGAATACATCGCGACCTTTGGTAATCGATTGCGCGCCGAATGCCTGGATCCGGACGGATAAAACAATAAGATGCGCCCGATGGGGGGATTACCTGAACGGCATAATGATCGTTTCCTAAAAAATCGATGTCCGCGATCTTACCAATAATTTAATGTAAACAGGATATTAATATCAAAATGAATATGCTTGTCACCGGCGGATGCGGATTTATCGGCAGCAATTTCATCCGGTACCTGTTCCAGGACGCTCCGGATTTTAACGGCAGGATCATCAACATTGATTCGCTGACTTATGCCGGAAACCTTGAAAACCTGACCGATATTGCTGAAACTTTTCCGGATCGATACATCTTCGTCCATGCCGATATCTGCGATGCCGAGGCACTGGCCGCGGTCTTCTCGGATCATGGAATCGACACGGTCTGCCATTTTGCCGCGGAATCCCATGTGGACCGCTCCATCGTGGGGCCGGACGCCTTTATCCGGACCAACATTATCGGCACCTTCAACCTGCTGGAAATGGCACGGGACAAAAAGCTGAAACGGTTTCACCACATCAGCACGGACGAGGTCTACGGCAGCCTCGGACCGGACGGACGCTTCACCGAACAGACCGCCTATGATCCCAGCAGCCCGTATTCAGCGTCCAAGGCCGCCTCCGACCACCTGGTCCGGGCTTATTTCCGCACCTACGGCCTGTCCGTGACCCTGTCCAACTGCTCCAACAACTACGGGCCCTACCAGTTTCCGGAAAAGCTCATCCCCCTGATGATATTAAACGCCCGATCCGGCAAGGCCCTGCCGGTATACGGCGACGGCAAAAATATCCGGGACTGGCTCTATGTCAAGGACCACTGCCGGGCAATCTGGGAAATCATCAAACACGGCGCTTTGGGGGAAACGTATAATGTGGGCGGGGACCACGAAATGGAAAACATCCGCCTGGTGGAGATGATCTGCGACCTGATGGATGACATGGCCCCCCTTCCCGGCCGTTCTCCCCATCGCGGGCTCATCTCTTTTGTCAAGGACCGTCCGGGCCATGACCGGCGCTATGCCATCGATGCCGGCAAAATAAGGGATGAATTGGGATGGACCCCGGAAACCACCCTTGAAAACGGCATCCGGGCAACCATCCAGTGGTACCTGGATCATAGCGAATGGATCGAGCGGGTGCAATCCGGGGCCTACCGGGAATGGATCCAGCAACATTACCAATGAAAACAAAAGCCGAGAGACGGGCATTCCGGTGCGACGGTAATTGAAAGAGTCGCAGAAAGTCGATTGTGAGCGAGATCGTGGATTGCGGGAAAAAACCTAAAGACTCTCGAAACGAACCATCCGATTTTCTGAGAAGCCATCAGAATATAAAAAAGAGGGAACCGAAACATGAAGGGAATCATCCTGGCCGGCGGGTCCGGCACCCGGCTTTATCCCCTGACCCGGGTCACCAGCAAGCAGCTCCTGCCGGTTTACGACAAACCCATGATCTATTACCCCCTGTCCGTGCTGATGCTGGGCGGCATCCGGGAAATCCTGATCATTTCCACCCCCCAGGACCTGCCCAATTTCAAGGCATTGCTCGGAGACGGCGCTTGGCTCGGGCTGTCCATTCAATACCGGGAGCAGCCCCGGCCTGAAGGGATCGCCCAGGCGTTTGTCATCGGCAAACAATTTATCGGCCATGACCCGGTCTGCCTGATCCTGGGGGACAATATTTTTTACGGCCACAACCTGTCGGGCATCCTGAAAAACGCATTTAAATCCAACGCCGGAGGGACCGTGTTCGGCTATCACGTCCAGGACCCGGCCCGTTACGGCGTGGTGGAATTCGACGCCAACGGCTCCGTCATCGGCATTGAGGAAAAGCCGAAACAGCCCAAATCCAATTATGCGGTATCAGGCCTTTATATCTATGACAATGATGTGATCGCCATCTCCGAAAACCTCAGGCCATCGGACCGGGGGGAACTGGAAATCACCGATGTCAACAAGGTCTATCTCAATCAAAACCGACTGAAAATGCAGATTCTCGGTAGGGGGTTCGCATGGCTTGATATGGGCACCCATGAATCCATGCAGCAGGCCGCCAGCTATGTCCGGGCCGTGCAGAACCGGCAGGGATTTAAAATCGCCTGCATCGAGGAGATCGCCTATCGCCTCGGCTATATTCAAGCGGAAGACCTGAGTCGGCAAGCCGTTGACATGAAAAACAGCGATTACGGAAAATATCTGATGGAAATATCCAACACCAAGCGATCGGAGCTGGTCAAATGGCTCTAACCGTCACCCGATGCGACCTGCCCGGGGTCCTGATCATTAAACCGCCGCATTTTGCAGATCATCGCGGTTTTTTCATGGAGACCCATCACCAGGAGCGATACGCCGAAGCCGGGGTGGAACGGGTATTTGTCCAGGACAACCACTCCCGTTCAAAAAAGCATGTATTGAGGGGTTTGCATTATCAGCTCACCCGGCCCCAGGCTAAACTGGTATTTGTAATTTCCGGCGAAATCTTCGATGTGGCCGCAGATATCCGAAAAGGGTCGCCGACCTTCGGCAAATGGACGGGCGCGTACCTGTCGGATGAAAACAAGCATCAGATATACGTGCCGGAGGGGTTTGCCCACGGATTTATGGTGCTCAGCGAATTCGCGGACGTGATCTACAAATGCACGGATTTTTACGCCCCCGGCGACGAACGGGGCATTTACTGGGCCGATCCGTCCATTGCCATCGACTGGCCGATCAAAAATCCCATACTCTCGGACAAGGACCAAAAATGCCCGGGCCTTGCAGATGCCGGCGCGGCGGGGCATCTGCCGGTGTATCGCGCCTGATTCCTGATATGAACGCATACCAGAAGGAACAGATTGACGCCTTGAACATGGTTTGGCGTTATTTTGACTCTCAGGGTGCATCCCGCTTGGCCGAACTCAGAGCCGCCATAACCGGATATCTTGCATTCCGGCAGCGGGTGGCGGCCTTTCTGGAAACCCATTTTAAAACCATTTGCACAAAAAAATGTTATCAGAGCCGACAGAGCGCCTGCTGCTCAAAAGACGGGATCATTACTTTTTTTGCCGATGTGGCGATCAACGCCTTGATTTCTTCCCAGCCGGAAATGAAACTGCTGTCGGACGCCATTGCTCATCCATACCAAGCGGATAAATGCATTTTTCTTTCAAAAAACGGCTGCACCTGGCGCCTCAAACCGGTGGTCTGCGAATTCTTTCTCTGCGATATGGCTGAACAACAGGTTTTTCCGGTTAAACCCGAGGCACAATCACAATGGGAAGCATTAAACGCCGAAAAAAAAACTTACACATGGCCGGACCAACCGGTGCTGTTTGAAATGATAGAAAAAGAATTCATCATGCACGGCTATCGATCACCCCTGATGTATCTCCACAACAGTCCGGGACTTATCCGGATCAGGCGCGCCAGAAATGAATCGTCCTAGCACCGAGTTGCCGTAAACAGAAGCATGGGAGGATAATATGAAAGGATGGACCGAGGAAGAACTTAGAAACAGGGAATTGATGGCGCCGTGCGGACTCTACTGCGGTCTGTGCGGGATTTATATTGCCACAAGGGACAACAATTTCAAATTCAAGGAAAGACTGGCAAGCATCTACGGATCAAAACCCGAAGAAACCGAGTGCCTCGGGTGCATGCAGCCTGATCCCGCCAAAACACTCTACGGATACTGCCAGTCATGCAAAATTCGGGATTGCATCCGGGAAAAAAATATTTATTCCTGCCACCAGTGCGGCCAATGGCCTTGCGAGCAGATCAAGGATTTTCCGATTTCTACCGGCAAAAGAGTAATGATGAGAACCATCCCGTTATGGCGGGAAAAAGTGGCCGCGCTCGGCAACACGGAGGGAAGTGTCGCGTGGGCAAGATCGGAATGTGAGCGATATCATTGCGATACCTGCGGCGCCCCGCTTTTCAGAGGCGCCCAGAAATGCCGGGCCTGTAAAGCCGAAATCGCCCATGACCTCGACGGGACTTTCAAACTTACCCCGGAAAAATCACAAAAATGATGTCCGGCTCAGAAATACTTTCTCACCTGTATACACATTCGGAGCATTCGGCTATGTTTTATGGGTGTGCATTTGTCCCACACCTTAACCGGCAGCCTTCCGGTCATTGGCATTATATTTCCGGTGCGTGTAGATCTTGACAAAGGCTTTAATGGCTTCAAGCTGCTCATCCTTTGGTCCGATAAATTCCACGCCGGTAAAAAAACAGCCTGAATCATTGCAATAACGGCTGGTCACCACTTTTCCTCTAACCTTTATTTTCTTTCCTTCCAGATCAATGGTCAAGAGCAGAACAAATGTCCCTATCAATTTCTTTTCCGTTTCCAGGAGTACTCCGGTTTGGCTGAGATTGAGAGTTCGACCGATACCGCGATCGATTTTTTCCAGTTCTTCATTAAACAGAATGTAAACCACCCTGTTTTCAGTAGCGATTCTGGGGCATCTTCTTTTTTCACTGACAAATGTCATTGCCTACCATCCGAAGGAAACCAAATAAGGATAAACTGAAAAACACTATCATTGGAAACCGGATATTGTGTATTTGTAACATAAAATTGTAAAATTTTATATTAAAATATGCAAAACAACAGCGCAATCATCTTTTGTCTGATTTTTTTGTAGGGATTATCCTACATTTAAAAGATAACATGTTGATTATAATCAAAAAAATAATTTTTAAAACAGATTATGATAATAAAAAGACAGCGGGCAGGAAAGTTACCGCGGGAAACATTGCTGGTTTATCAAGCTGATGGCAACTTATTGATTTTTTTATTGGTCGGGGCGAGAGGATTTGAACCTCCGACTTCCTGCTCCCAAAGCAGGCGCGCTGCCAGGCTGCGCCACGCCCCGATGTCTTGCGGCGCTTTTACCATCGATTGATCCAGGTTGCAAGTCGATATATCATTTTCCTGACTGAAAATATGCGTCGACGGCTTTTCGGATATGAATTCCCACATCCGAGAGAAACCGGGGATCTTTTAATGCATCCCTGGCCGCCGGGTTGGTCAGGTACCCTGCCTCCAGCACCACCGCCGGTGCATCGACGCCCTGGAGCACCCGCAACGGGGCCTGCCGGATCTCCACCGCAGGTATGCGGAGATCGGACTGGAACTGCGATTTCAGGCATTCGGCCAGGTTCAGGCCCGCGGTTTCATGGCGGGGCTGGATTTCGCGCCACAGGATGCCATCATTGTTTTGCACCTTTGAAGACGTAACCGGGACCTGCGCATCCGCCCCGTGACGCCGGGCCATGTCCGGATGATCCCCGAAAGTGTATATTTCCCAGGCGTTGACATGCTGCTGCCGACTGCCGCCCAGATGAAGACTGATAAACAGATCGGCCCGGTGCTGATTGGCGGCCGAGGCCCGACGGGCCAAATCCAGGTGGTAATCTCCGGTCCGGGTCAGCACCACCCGGTAATCCGGCCGCAGAGCATCCGCCATGGCAAGAGCGAGAAGCAGGGTTATATCCTTTTCATATTCACCCCCCCGACTTTCGGCTCCCCTGTCATGCCCACCGTGGCCCGGATCGATCACGATCACGCGGGTACCGCCGGAATCGGACGCGGCCAGCGCGCTGCCGCTGGTCCCATGCGGGACCGTCAGCGCCGCGGACAGCATTGCCAGACCCCAAAAAAAGGATACATGGCGTTGCATCTGTTTTTTGAATGCCGTCATATCAATGCCTTGTCTTTCTTTTATTTTTCTTGACACCCTTATAAATAGATATTAATTTTATCGGCAAATGAGCGCAAAATATTTGATTTTTTTATAAACTCAGGATGTTGACGGTATCGGCAGCCGGGCGGGCGCCCTGACTGCCGTTCATTTTTATTACCCGAACGCTTCGGGAAAATAAAGCAAATAATACCCATTGCGAGAGTGGCGGAACTGGTAGACGCACTGGACTTAGGATCCAGCTCTGCTAAAGAGTGGGAGTTCGAGTCTCCCCTCTCGCACCACACGGATACCCCCGAAATAATTCGGTTGAAATTCTAATATGGAGAGGAAATATCTTATGCAGGTAACAGTGGAAGACATCAGCGCGGTAAAAAAAAAAATCAATGTTGAAATCCCGAAAGAAGATGTCGTACGGGAGATTGATTCAGCCTATCAGAAAATCAAAAGCACCGCCAAAATCAAGGGATACCGGCCGGGCAAAACCCCCCGGGCCGTTTTAGAGCGGATCTTTAAAAAAGATGTGCATGCGGAAGTCGCCGGCACCCTGATCCAGAACTCCCTCATTGAGGCCGTAAAGGAAAAAAATCTTGCCTTTCTTGGAACGCCTCAAATCGATACCCCGGAACTCAACCCGGACGGTCCTTTTATCTACAATGCAACGGTAGAAGTCAAGCCCGAGCTTGCATCCATTGACTTTGCCGGGATCAAGCTGACACAGAAAACCTACAAAGCCTCGGAAAGCGAGATCGATAACCAGATCAGCCTGCTCCAGCGCCAACTGGCCCAGTTAAAGCCGATCACGGAAGAACGGCCGGTGCAGGATGGCGACTATGCCATCATTGATTATGAAGGGTTCAAAGACGGCCGACCCTTTGAAGAGACACAAAAGACGACCGATTATAATTTGAAAATCGGCCAGAACACGATCACCCAAGACTTCGACAAGGCGCTGGTTGGCATGAACCCGGGGGAGAAAAAGGATTTTGAAATCGATTTTCCGGTCACCTATCACAATGCCAAACTTGCCGGTCAGCACATTGCCTTTCAGGTGCATTTAAAGGAAATCCGCGAGCAGATCCTGCCGGAACTGGACGCGGAATTTGCCGGATCTCTGGGCAATTACAAATCCATGGACGAGGTAAGAAATGAAATCCGGGCCAATCTGCAGGCCGGCTACGACAAACGCTCCCAGCAGGAGCTGCACGAGCAGATTTTTGAAAAGCTCATGACGGAACCCTTTGAAATTCCGGATTCGCTGGTGCAGTATGAACTCGACGACATCATCTACGACACCGAGATGCGATTCGCCCAGAACAATATGAAAATGGAAGACGTGGGCCTGACCCGTGAAAAGCTGGAGACGGAATACCGGAATGTGGCGGAAAAGCAGGTGCGGCGCCATCTATTTCTGTCAAAAATCATTGAACAGGCAAACCTCCAGATCAGCGATGACGAACTGAGTGCCGAATTTGAAAAACTCGCCGGGACCCTTAAACAACCCGCCGATGCCATCAAACAATATTACGCGCAGAGCCCGGAGAAACGCGACGGATTCAAACACGCGCTACTTGAAAAAAAAGCAATTGATCTTATTGTTGAAAAAGCGGAAGTTGAAAATGTCGCGGTGGAAGCGGCCGAATCGGCCCCTGAAACCGCATCCGCCGAATAATCCGGAGGCAGTTGCTTTTAAGCTGCAAGCCATTTGCTAAAATTTAATAAATTAGACTCAATATCAATCCAAGGAGGCCGACATTGCCTTTAATACCAATGGTTATCGAACAGACCAGCAAGGGGGAGCGGGCCTACGACATATACTCCCGCCTTCTCAAGGATCGGATCGTATTTCTGGGAACCGCCATCAACGATGAAGTGGCCAATCTGCTTATCGCCCAGATGCTCTTTCTCGAATCCGACGATCCGGACAAGGATATCAACTTTTACATCAATTCACCGGGCGGTTCCGTGACCGCCGGTATGGCGGTATACGATACCATGCAGTATATCAAGCCCGATATCACCACCGTGTGCATCGGCCAGGCCGCCAGCATGGGCGCCATTCTTCTGGCCGCCGGCGCGGCGAAAAAGCGCTATTCCCTGCCCAATTCCCGCATCCTGATCCATCAGCCCATGGGCGGGGTTCAAGGACAGGCTTCTGACATCAAAATACAGGCCGAGGAAATCATCCGCCTGCGGGGTACGCTTAACAAGATCCTGGCTTTTCACACCGGACAGGATCTCGATAAAGTGGAAAAAGACACGGACCGCGACCTGTTCATGAGCGGTGAAGAGGCCAGAACTTACGGCCTGATCGATCATGTCATCAACAACCGGAATGATCTCGACGCAATTGTAACGGAGACCTGATATGCCATCCAAAGGGAGCAACGGAACCGACAACCTGTTTTGCTCGTTCTGCGGGAAAAATCAGCAGGAAGTCAAAAAGCTGATCGCGGGACCTGCTGTATACATATGCGATGAATGCATCCAGCTCTGTAGTGAAATCATTGATGAAGAGAGCGTAAAAGACACCGATATCGGCAGCCGGCTGCTGGCGCCGACCGAAATCAAGAAAAAGCTGGATGATTACGTCATCCAGCAGGATCACGCCAAAAAAGTGCTTTCCGTCGCGGTGCACAACCACTACAAGCGCCTCGACACCACCGTGAGCACCGATGACGTGGAAATCCAGAAAAGCAATATTTTGCTCATCGGTCCCACGGGATCGGGCAAAACCCTGCTGGCCCAGACGCTCGCGCGCTTTCTCAACGTGCCGTTCACCATCGCCGACGCCACCAGCCTGACCGAGGCCGGCTATGTTGGAGAAGATGTTGAAAATATTATTCTTTCACTTCTTCAGAATGCGGATTACGACCTGGAAAAAGCCCAGCGCGGCATCGTATACATTGATGAGATCGACAAGATCGCCCTGGCTTCGGACAACCCGTCCATCACCCGGGATGTTTCCGGCGAAGGGGTGCAGCAGGCCCTGCTCAAGATCATCGAAGGAACCCAGGCCAGCGTTCCGCCCAAGGGCGGACGAAAGCATCCTCAGCAGGATTTCGTCAAGGTGGATACCTCAAACATCCTCTTTATCTGCGGAGGCACGTTCACCCGGCTGGAGCAGATTATCCGACAGCGGATCGGCGCCAAGGTCATGGGATTCGGCTCAAAACTCATCGGTCAGAACAAGCAGGAAACCAGCGAAATACTGCGCATGGTGGAAACCCAGGATCTTATCAAATTCGGCCTGATCCCCGAATTCATGGGACGACTGCCCGTGGTGGCCACTCTGGAGGAACTGGATGAAACGGCACTGGTGCGGATTTTGTCCGAGCCGAAAAACGCCATCATCAAGCAGTTTCAGAAACTGTTTGAAATGGAGGGCGTCAACCTGCGGTTCACCGACAGCGCCCTCACGGCCATCGCCCGGGAAAGCCGGAAACGAAACGCCGGAGCCCGTGGACTGCGCGCCGTACTTGAAAATACCATGCTTGATATCATGTATGAACTTCCTTCCATCGGCGGCGTAAAGGAATGCGTCGTGGGTGAAGAAGTCATCATAAACCAGGAACAACCGATCCTGCTTTTTGAAAAACCTAAAAAACAGGCATAAACCCGTATCGCGCCCCGATGCCCGGGAAATGGAACCGCCGCTGTTTCGGCGTAATAATATATTGATCTAACAGCAGAATCTTATCAAATCTATGAAACAGGAATCCCAAAAATCTACAGACTTTCTATCACCGATGGACGCGGACATGGCCGGCCTGACGCTGCCCCTGTTGCCGCTTCGCGACATCGTGGTCTTTCCGGAAATGATATCCCCGCTGTTTGTGGGGCGCCCGAAATCCATCAATGCCATTTCCGAGGCCATGCACACGGAGTTGAAATACCTTTTTCTCTCCACCCAGTCCGACCCGAGCAAGGAAGAGCCCAAGGAGCGTGATATCCGGCCCATGGGCACTATCGCCAAGGTGCTCCAGATGCTGCGGCTGCCGGACGGCACGGTCAAAACCGTGGTTCAGGGAAAATACCGGGCCAAAATCCGGGAATTTCGGCCCAATGAGAGTTTCTTTGAAGTGGTGCTCGATCTCATCTCGGAACCCGGTCTCGACCCGGCTGAAAAAGAAGCATTTTTCCGCAATATTATCGACAGCTTCAAGCAATACGCGGATGTCAATAAAAACATCTCCAAGGAAACCGTTACCGGCATCGCCGCCATCACCGATCCGGTTAAGATGATCTACACGGTGGCCGGCCATTTTTCCTTCAAGACCCGGGAAAACCAGATTCTGCTGGAAACCCTTTCCACCCGGGAACGGATGGTCCAGCTCATCGACCTGATCAAACAGGAAACAACCATTCTCCAGACCGACATCAAGATCAAAAGCCGCATCAAAAAACAGATGGAGAAAAGCCAGAAGAATTATTATCTCAATGAGCAGATCCGGGCTATTAAAAAGGAGATGGGCGCCGAAGAAGGCGACGCCGACGATTTCAAAGAGCTGGAAAAACGGGTCAAGCGGAAAAAAATGTCGAAAGAGGCCTCAGGAAAGGCCCGGCATGAACTGACCAAGCTGAAAATGATGACGCCCATGTCCGCCGAAGCCACGGTGGTGCGCAATTATATCGACTGGCTCATCAGCCTGCCCTGGCATAACAAAAGCAAGGTGTCATCGGATATTGAAAAGGCCCAGGATATCCTCAACGAAGATCATTACGGGCTGGACAAGCCAAAGGAACGGATTCTCGAGTACCTGGCGGTCCAGTCCCTGGTCAAGAAAGTACGGGGACCGATTCTCTGTTTTGTGGGCCCTCCCGGCGTGGGAAAAACCTCTCTGGCCAAATCCGTGGCACGGGCCACGGGCCGGGAATTCGTCCGGCTCTCTTTAGGCGGCGTGAGGGATGAAGCCGAAATCCGAGGACACCGCCGGACCTATATCGGCGCCATGCCCGGAAAAATCATCCAGTCCCTGCGCAAGGCCAATGTCAACAACCCGGTCTTCTGCCTGGATGAAGTGGATAAAATGAGCATGGATTTCCGTGGGGACCCGTCCGCGGCCCTGCTGGAGGTGCTCGACCCGGAACAAAATTATGGTTTCAGCGATCATTATCTGGACGTGGAATACGATCTGTCCGATATCTTGTTCATCACCACGGCCAATACATTGCCCGATATCCCCTTGCCCCTTCAGGACCGCATGGAAATCATCCGCCTGCCGGGATACACGGAACTTGAAAAGTTCAATATCGCCAAAAAATTTCTAATCCCGAAACAGATTGAAAACAACGGCCTGAGCGCCGACATGATCGGATTTTCGGATAACGCCATCTATGCCGTCATCCGGGACCATACCCGGGAGGCCGGCGTCCGGAACCTGGAGCGCGAAATCTCATCCGTGTGCCGCAAGGTAGCCAAGGAAGTGCTCCGGCGGCAGAATCGGGAGCAGGAGGAAAAACCCGTCACCATCACGGCCACATCCATCCGGAAATATTTGGGAATTCCCCAGTACCGGCACGGGATGATCGAAACCGAGGACCAGGTGGGGATCGTGACCGGACTGGCATGGACCCAGTTCGGCGGCGAACTGCTTTTCGTGGAAAGCGTCATCATGCCCGGCAAAGGGGAAATCAACGTTACCGGCAAGCTCGGGGATGTGATGAAGGAATCGGCGCGGGCCGCCATCAGTTATGTGCGCTCCCGGGCCGATCAGTTCAATATCGACCAGAGTTTTTATGAAAAATTCGACATCCATATCCACGTGCCCGAGGGGGCAACGCCCAAGGACGGGCCGTCGGCCGGCATCGCCATGTGCACTTCCATCATATCGGCCCTGACCCGGATGCCGGTCAATCACAACGTGGCCATGACCGGAGAAATTACTTTGAGAGGCCGGATACTGCCCATCGGCGGACTCAAGGAAAAAATTCTGGCGGCCCATCGCGGCGGCATCACACGGGTGCTCATTCCCAAGGATAACGAAAAAGACCTCAAGGACATCCCGCCGAGCGTGGCCAAGCAGGTCCGGATCTTTCCGGTGGAAAACATGGACGAGGTGGTGGCCCATGCCATTATCCGGCCCGACGGAAGGGCCCTTTACAGCCCGGAATACAAGCACAAGGAAAACGCTCCCCTGGTGCTGGCAAAAATCCAGGCCGGCAATTAATAATTTCTTACCGCCGGCTGCCAAATCGAGTGTTTTTCGCTTGACATTACCCGATGCAACTGTTAGTTAGCAGATCTTGCCTGAAGACGGGCGGGTAGCTCAGTTGGGAGAGCGGCGGCCTTACAAGCCGTAGGTCACAGGTTCGAGCCCTGTTCCGCCTACCAGGCGAAGATCCTGGGACTCTTGATCCCAACGATCGTTTTTGATTTGAAATACCTTTTCGGGGGTGTAGTTCAGTTGGTTAGAACGCCGGCCTGTCACGCCGGAGGTCGCGAGTTCGAGTCTCGTCGCTCCCGCCATAAAAATCAAGGGGTTATCCAGAGATGGGTAACCCCTTTTTTCGTTTTTACCTGTTTTTTGCCATAAATTTGCCATAATTTCATTTACTCCACCCTACCCTTGCTTCCCGATGATTCCTGAGTACAGATTATCAAGCTTATGTCCGTCAACCGAGCCTGTGCCATCCATTATATATTTACTGTATACTTTGATAATCATGTTGGTATCGCGGTGTCCCATGACCCTGGCGATCCATAATGGATTTTCCATACAGCCTAAGGCATTGGTGGCAAAACTGTGCCGGGTCTGTTTCATGTCCCGATAAGGAACCCCGGCTTTTTTCAAGGTCGGTATCCATAACCGTTTCCTCAGGTTAGCGTGAGTGCCTTTTTCTCCCCATGGTCGTATTTTTTCTTCCATAGGAAAGTTTTTTCGACACCGTGAAGCTCGCCACGAAACCGCCTACAACATAAAGGACCTGTTAAAATTTGACATACAATCCAATTTCTGAGATACATCAAGTCGAAAAAAGCAGTGTCATTATTCCTTGACAACAGCAAGTTAAGAGGCTTTGCTTTAGTCCAAGACAAATATTGAGAACTCATAGGTGTTTTAAAGATTTGAAGATTTTACTTTTAAATTATGAATTCCCTCCAATGGGTGGCGGGGCAGGCAAAGCAACATTTAATCTGGCCGGAGAACTTGCCCGGATGGGCCATCAAGTGAGTGTTCTGACCTCTAAGCTAAAAAACCAGCCACCTGTCGAAAATCTGGATGGTTTTACCGTATATAGGGTTATGAGCTGGCGCAAAGGGATTCATGATTGTGGTTTCCGCGGAGCATTTACGTATGTATTTTTTGCAATTTTTAAGTTTTTGCAATTAACACGGAAAAATGATTACGATGTGATTCATTATTTTTTTGGATTGCCAACCGGCTTCCTGTCCCTTTTGCCCGGGCCACACCGTAAAATACCCTATTTCATATCCCTTCGAGGATCGGATGTCCCCGGATATGATAGATATAATAAAAGCCTTCAGATGTTTCACCGAATATTAATGCCGGTAACCATAAAAATATGGAAACATGCAGATCAAATTATCGCCGTAACGAACAGCCTGAGAGAAACTGCTCGCCTGGCCGTTCCTTCGCAATCAGTTCGTGTGATTCCGAATGGGTTAGATCCAATTTTTTTAGAGGTTCTGCCGTCTTCCAGAAGCAGAAAAACCCATGGACTGAAATTGATTTCTGTTGCCCGGCTTATTGAAAGAAAGGGGGTTCAGCATATTTTATATGCATTAGCAGAATTGCGGGATCCGGATATTTCCCTTTTGATTATTGGATCAGGAAATTTTGAGGCAAAACTTAAAAAAATTTGCAAAGACTTATCATTGGAAAAAGTTGTCACTTTTTATGGGTTTTGCCATCCCCGCAGCCTCCCCGAACTCTATGTCGGCTCTGATGTTTTCATTCTTCCTTCACAGGCAGAAGCGTTCGGCAATGTTTTCGCTGAAGCAATGGCCTGCGGACTGCCGGTGATTGGTTCCAAAACCGGCGGGATTCCTGACTTTATTGACAGACAAAATGGTATTCTGGTGGATGCCGGCAATATCGACCAAATAAAGAAGGCTATTATAGAAATGAAATCATCACCCGACCTGAGAATAGCGATGGGGCGTGTCAACAGGGAAAAGATGATTCAGCATTTCACTTGGGAAAGCGTTGCACGGCTCCATCTCACAATCTATGAAAACAGCACGGTGCTTTAAAAAAATCCCTTCTTTCCCCTCAAACCTCCAAAGGGGAAAAGCATCCAAATTCGAGAAAAAATCCGGATCGAATCTGATCAATTTATTCAAGAATTCCTGCCAATAATTTGGGTTTCAGGAAAGAACCGATTGTACAGAACAGAATTTGCCATTTTGTTGATTATTGATTTCCTCTTCAAGACAAACGTTTATCTCAATATCCTTCCCGATTTGGGCTTCTAAATTTTCTTTCAGGCGGGATTTAACGAAATCTGAGTACTTATCATTAACAATTAACTTAACGATCACTTTATTTTGAGCCATCTGGATAAATTGAAATTTGTATATTGTATCCTGCAAGGATTCCCTCAGCGTTCTGTTGATTTCATAATAGGGAATTTTTTCCCCGTGAAAGGTCAAATAATCCCCTTTCCTGCCGCAAACCATCGTCATTAATGGGAAGTTGCACCCGCAGGAACATTTTTCACTGCTGACTCTTGCGATATCACCAATTCTGTAGCGGATCAGCGGCATGGCTTTCGTCTGAAGCGATGTCACTATAATTTCCGCATCTTTATCCGGCGCTGCATTTTTTCCGTTTTTAACGAATTCTATATAAAAAAAATCGGCATTAATATGGTATCCTTTTTTCTGGCTGCACTCAAATGCGATTTCCTTAAACTCTACTGAGCCATAAATATCATAAAGACGGCAGGAAAAATAATTTTCGATGAGTTTTCTCTGGTGCTCATCCAATAATTCAGAGCTTGTAAATACCATTTTACACTTATCATAGCCAATGTGATTTTTTTCCAGATGACAGATAAAATCGATCAGGAAAGAGGGGAATCCGTAAATAATTTTCGGTTTAACCCTTAAAAATTCGGTTTCAAGATTTTTTTTCGAGGAATATATTGAAAAATACTTGATATTTAGAAGACGTCTGATGGGTTGACTATTTTTACGTTGGACTTCTCCTTCAGATTCAGCGCAAAAGATGGCGACGGGATCAAATAGTCGCAGGCCACAAAACGCTTTGGATCGATATTTTAGAACCCACATTAAATAAAAAAGCGAGTCTTTGCTGAAATAACTCACTGTGGGAATTCCAGTACTTCCGGAAGTTTTCATAGGAATCAGGTCATTGAAAACAAATTCTGTTGAAATCAGCTTTTTTACCCGCTCACCTTGAAGATCATATTTAGAAATTGTTGGCAGTTTCAACATATCATCCGGCGACTGAATATCATCCGGCGTTAAACCTGCCTCATTAAAACGCTCACGGTAAATTTGAACATTTTCATAGGCATAATTTAATGTCTCTTTTAATAGCCGCCATTGAATGTTCAAAATTTCATTTTGCGGCTTTCTCATATTTTTTAGGAACGTATATGTCTTAGCTATTGTTTTATGATTATACATCCTTCCGACATTCCTTAAAGTCATGGCGGTTTAGCGCATTTAGGTTATGAGCTGGCCCCAAATGATAAAGATTTCGTATTCTTTTAAGGTCTGGGGTTGTTTTAGTTTATCTTGGCCAAAAGATCCTGGGAAAGAAATGACTTGCTGGGGTGGCCTGCCTGAACAAATGAAAAATTGGAAGGCGATGATTTTAGAACACATTCAGCAAGCAATCTGCCAAGAGGCGTGGGGTTGCGGACGACAATCTGTATTTTTTTACTTGATGTTTCCAGGATGCGGCTTAAAACGTCTTTCTTGGGCGTGACTTGATTGGCGATATAAACAAAATCAACATCACGGTAATTGTATTCTCTGCCGTCTTTTGCTTCAAAAACGATCTTTTCCAGATTTAACTCTTTTGAAACTGATGATGAAAGAGCGATGCAGTCCGAATCCAAGTCTATTCCAATATATTTCATCCCAGGATAATGATCATAAATCCAAAATAATGTTGCTGGAAAAGCGCCGCAGCCAACCATCACGATTTTTTTGCAGGATGAAAAATCAACCATCCGAGAAAGGTCTTTTACACGATTATAAGAATTATTTTCAAATTCTGAGTTCCAGCGCCTTTGAATCAGCGTGTTTTCTTTATTCTGTTTAATTAATGTTCTTGATGCCTTCTGCTCTTTAAGCATTAAATAACGCCTCTGGCAGTTGGTAAAAAACAATGAATAATGGGCAAAACTTTTTTCACCGACAGTCTCAAGTGCATGGTTTTCAAACAAGGCAAGATTTTTTATAAATTCTTCATAGGTATCAAGAAAATCGTCAGGGTTTGATATGGGTTCAAGTAATTGACGATAATCGCGTAATAATTTTTTTAGCATTGGCTTTTTTTATGAAACCTCTTTATTTAAAAAAGATTATTGCCCCTGTTTCAGACAAAATATGCCATCAAATGATTGGGGAATCAAACACAAATAAAGGACATCAATTATTTTCTAATCGACAACATGATGAACTGGCATCTCAGCGGGATTTAACGTTTATTGCAGCAAGCCCCTCTGGCCGGCCCAGCTCACCACCCATATTCCGAACCGGGGGAAACAGATGTGCCGATATTACGGATTCTATTAAAACCAATCCAAGGGTTGGAGAAAGAAAGCGGGATGAATGAGATTTTGCCCCAAGTCCCGTTTGTGTTACAATCGGAGGCCAGGGGGTTGTGGGGATGAAACTGGTTGATGAACGCGAATCTCCAGCAACCATTTCAAAGAGTGCAAACGGATGCACTTTTTCCTATCACGATCTCCGATAAAATCTAAAAATCCGTGCAAAATAATAAAAAAAGGACAGATCCCATCTCACGCCTGAGCAGATTAAAAGGGCCGAGGAGACCGCGTTTTTATTAACCGTTTACAAAATTTTTGTAAACGCGACACAGGAGGAAGCATGGAAACAATAACACTGCGCACCGTTCTGGACAAGCCAGATAACATTTATAAAGGGGGGGAGATAATCGCAGGACAGGTAAAAGTTTCTGTGGCTGAAAGAATCCAATCCGCAGAGCTTGTGCTTGGTCTTTATTGTAAAGGCTCATCTAAAGCGCCAAATATATTAAAGACGATTGAAAAAAAACAACAGGAGATCCATCTTTTCATAGGGTCATGGATGCCTGAAAGATACATTTATCCTTTTGAGATCATCGCCCCTGAGTCTCCCCTTACATACCAAGGACAAATTTTTGATGTCGGATGGTATCTTAAAACTATTGCACGCTCTTCAAAAGGGAAAGATATTGCGATTAAATCTGAAATTACGCTCCTTAAAGAAAAAAGGATGCCTATGGGCAACGAGGTAAAAAATTCAGAGGAGGTCGTACACAGCCAATCATCAGGAAAAAGCTTAACTGGTTGTTTTTCTGTAACATTGGCCTTCACTTTTATAGGTATTTATTTTGCCTGGAAAACGTTTTCTGCTGAAGGAGACTATGCGGGATTATATGGATGGGGAGGAACCATCCTCATTACTTTTGGCCTTATTGCGTTTTTTCTTTTAACATATACAGCACTAATTAATAGGAGAATCAAAAAGGCTGAAGTAAGACTTGGTTCCAGACAGGTCAACCCTGGAGGAAAAGTCCCTTTCATCCTCACCTTTGAAGCCAATACCCCTTTTGAGATCGAGAAAATCAGTGCAACTCTGAGGGGGAATGAAATAGTCGACTTTTTCAGGTCGTCCAAAAATAAAAAATACCTCAAGCAATGTCTATATGAAAATCGACAGGAACTTCCCTTTTCGCAAAAAAAAATTTCGACGAAAGCTCCCTTTCAAGTAAAGGGAGAATCCCTGATACCGAAAGATGCCCCCTGTTCCATAGATTTGATGGAATCGGGAAAAGGCATGGCGCTTTCTTGGGAGATTGAGTTTGCTATCGAAATGAAAAAATGGCCTGATTGGATCCATTTTGAGGACATTACTGTGCAACCGTAGGATGCCTCTAATAAATTAAAAAATATGTCAGTATATTATATATTTATTTGCCTGGTTAATATATTTTCTCATAAGTTTTTCCGTCATAGAATCTCAGATAGGAATCCCTGCATTGCGTCATCGAAAAATTTGTCACCCGGGACGGCACGGATTATGGTCTTTTTGAAGCCACTCTGGAGCAGAAAATCATTGATGTCATGCGCCAGGTGAAAAAAAGGCGATGCGGTGCTTGTCTATGACGAGGTTACACAGACCACCAATGCCGTGAGAAAAGAAGATATTGCCAAAGATAAAAAAAGCCTGGGGAATTGATTCAAATTCAAATACGAAGGAAGTTGCGTTCATGGGAATCAGTATTTACTTTGATCCGCACCCCCGGCAACAAGGCGCTTGAATCACCATTGGCCAGTTGCACATCCAATGACTGTGTATTACTTTCAGAACAACGATATCAATGGATCACCTGGTTTGCGACAATTCTTACGATAAAGGAGTTACCCCATGAAATGCCCTTATTGTGGTCATCAGCGCTTTTATGTCAAGGACTCGGAAGATGAATTTGAAACGTTTTCCTTTGATTGCAGCGCCGGGAGTATCTGTTTCGATCCTGAGATCGCCAAAGACGATATTCCCGAAGTTTCTGACGGCACGCATATTTTTTGCGACAAGTGCGCATGGAACGGTGAGGCATCAAAAATAATGAAATAATCGTCTTTTGAAAGGAGACCATCATGGCCAAACCCGAGGAGATGTATCAATGCCAGACCGTCAATTGTGGTTGTATTTATGATCCGGATCGAGGGGACCGCAGAGGTAAAATTCCCAAGGGAATCCGGTTTGAAGAAACGCCTGATGACTGGTGTTGTCCGGTTTGTGGCGCCGGCAAAAAATGTTTCCGGCCGCTGGCAGGTCCCGGATCTGTAGTGGAAGATGGAAAATAACTCTATAAATTAATGATCAAGAAGGAGAAAACCAAATGACTCAGACGGAAAAAAATTTGAAAGAAGCATTTGCCGGAGAATCACAGGCCAACCGGAAGTACCTCGCTTTTGCCAAACAGGCGGAAAAAGAAGGCCATCCCCAGGTCGCCAAACTGTTTCGGGCCGCCGCGGAAGCCGAAACCGTACATGCACATGCTCATCTGCGGACCCTAGGTGAAATCAAAAGCACGACCGATAATCTGCAAGCGGCTATTGACGGTGAAACCCATGAATTTAAAAGCATGTATCCCGACATGATCAATACCGCTGAGGAAGAAGGGAACAAGGCGGCACATCGCAGCTTTGTTTATGCCAATGAAGTTGAAAAAATTCATGCCGAACTGTATCAGAAAGCCTTAGAAAACCTGGATTCCTTGCCGGAAGTCGATTATTATGTATGCCCTGTATGTGGTTATACCTGCGAGAATGAACCTCCTGATACCTGCCCCGTTTGCAGCGCCAAAGGAAAGGCTTTTTTCAAAGTCGATTAAGTATCTAAGCACATCCATCTGAAAATGATCATTTATCCTGGCATTACTGCCCATGTTGAAAAACTTAAACTGAATGCGAAAGGACTGGATATGAAAAAAGCATTGATCTGCTATGCGAGCCGAACGGGGAAAACAGAAAAAATGGCCAAATACATTGCCGAAGGACTCAGAATGAAGGGTATTGATGTGGACATTAAAAAAATATCCGAAATCGAGAGTGAAAAACAGATGGAAGGGTTTGACGCCTATATTTTTGGGTGCCCAACCTATCACAGGGACATGACCGCCGGCATGAAAACTTTTCTTTTTTTGGCTGAAAAACTCAACATGGTGGGAAAAATCGGCGGCGCTTTCGGCTCCTATACACACAGCGGCGAATCAGCTCCCATGATATTTGATACCATGCAGTTTGTTTATAAAATGGACATGACGGATCTGGGAGCATTAAGTTTAAAAGAGGCTGTCGTTGATTCCGGCGATGGCGCCAAGGCCTGTCAGGACTACGGGAAAGCCATTGGCGAAAAAATACAATAAGCGTATTTCAGAAATAAATTTATTCGGCTTATAGTCATTTGCCGAAACATGCTCATTTATTATGAACATTTGTTAAAATTAGCATGCGAAAACGACCGGTCGATTCAAAAAATGATATGCCCCGCCAATGATCAAAGGGGCATGTCATTCGAGACGTAACATATCCGTCAGAGGCTTCTTTATTTCCTGGTCTGCTACGGAAATATTATTAGGCCGTCCATTTCCCGATCAAAGCGCTATTATTTTCTGTGACAAATCATGAAATAGAGTTCTATATTAAGGTCTTGATTCAGCCGAAATTGGAGATGATTGTGTGGTCAACAGTACCCCGGCTATCTTTTCAATCTTTTTTCGATCATCCACTACCTCCTTTGCTTGGGCCTCATCAACGGGCAAACTAAAAGGTATAAACTGGCATGGAAAACCTTTAACAGCGTTTTCTAATATTTTTCAGTTACTTATCGGTTTAATCCCCATCTTTTCGAGCCTTGCAATTTCAACCAAATGCATCTCCCGAGCCTTTCCAAAAGACTTCCCAAGAACTTCATGTGTACGAATTTCAAAACGATACGCCTCCTGCCGCGCCCTGGGTGTAAGTTCTCGGGGGAAAGCCAGACAGGATGCCAATTCTCATCATTTTTTCCGCCATGATGTTTATCCTTCCAAATATTGATCAACCGCCTTCCAGAAATCTTCGAGCAACTGGCCGGCCGATTGAAAATTATAGGATTCTATGTTATTCAACCGGTGCGCATGATCCCATGTAATTTTCCGCCCGGAAAAACCTTTCAGTCTTTTGGGCTTCAATGCATGGGCATTATCGAAGCCAACAACCCGCCCGCCAACCATTCAGGAAGTAACATACACCACCATCGTAAATGGCGGCAACGTTGACGTCGCATATCCCCTTCTCTCGCTTTTCCTTTACCTGATCGGTGAATTGCCGAGGATATTAGAAGCCGTTTCAAAACCCCATCTGAGGTCCGATGGCTACGTTGCAGCCCTCTTCAAAATGCTCACATATTATCGAATATGCTCCGCTTTTTCATTGGCCCGCGCCTTGCCATCGAACCTGATCTGAGGTTTTGAAACGGCTTCTATATGAAATCAGGATTGCCGGAGTTCCATCCGAGTGAAAATCTCATAGAGACCAATAGATTGTAAATTCCGGGCCGCCGTTCATCAAAGCGGATCTCGCGTAGCGGTTCGATGGTTTCCCGCATGGTCTTTCGCCGGATCGCCGCCTTGAGACGCCCATTTAGACCCAACCTGAATTCCTATCGGTGTTCGGGCACCAATGCTTATGGCGGTGGGATCTACGACACTCTGTGCGCCATAAACCCTTAAACTATTAGACTTTAATGCCTCGCAAAGCCGTTATCCCCCAAAACTCCTATCAAGTACTAACTATTGTAAGATGGAAATATAACATCCTCCACTGCCATGTTTGCCTGTGGCCATGGGTGGAACGGCTGCAAAATGGTTTTCAAGACCATCCTCCGCAAGTTGCTGCCCCATGTTTACCGCTAGTACGGAGGAATCGCGGAAGTGGAGTCCTCCCCAGGTTCTGGCATCCACGATCTCTGTTCTGAGATCGTCTGCGGTGGAATAGTGCCGCATTGTTCCTGTCACACTGCTCTCAAGGTCAATCTCGATCATGGATGTGCCGAGGAACCGGGTGAAGACTTCGGCCTGCGCCGAAACAAAGGAGCCATGCCCCGCGACATATTCGGGAAAATTCGGCGTCATCACCAACGGCATCCACATGGGATCAGGATCTGTGGCAGGATTGCCGTCCGTATCGGCTCTTCGGATCGCCGTCACCGGCCGCCAGAAGTTGTAGAAGTATTTGGTGTCAAAAGTGGCAATCAGGCTGTCGGTTGAGACCATATTGCCCATCACCATCAGGCGAGCCGTATCGAGGAGACTCAAGTTGAGACTTGCCGCGAGTTGCCGGTAAGCGGCGTTGAACTGGATGGCCATGTTGGTCGTCCAGAATCTGGCCACTTCGGTCTGCTCGGACGTCCGGGACATGCTCATGGCCCCGCCGATGTCTTTGACCTCGTTCAAGTCCGTCGCGTATTCGGCGCTGGTGAGGGCTGGCGGAGGTCCGGGGCGGTAAAGGTCCGGCGAGATGCGCAAAAACGGCGTCAATACGGCCATCCATGGATCCATGGGGGGCGCGGGGGTCACACCGTCAGGCATCATCGCCGTGGGCTCCCAGACACCCGGACCGGGAGTCGGAAGAGCGTACCCGCCATCACCGCTAAGAACATCGCCGGACCGTAATGCAATGATCTCATCGGCAGCCTGTTCCCCTAGTATTATCCCGTCATTCTTTGCGGTGCCATCCGGGATTGCGGCGAGCGAAGCGCTGTATTTTTCGGCGAGCATGGCTGAGGGGAAATAATGATTCAGTACACTGTAGGCGGCCGCCGCCACCGCGGCATCCCTCGAGGCTTTTGGAGCGGCCATTAAATCTGATTTGTATGGTTCATACCCGCCGTCTATGGCCACCAATGCATTGTAGACGGCAGCCTGCACATACGACAGGTAAACAAATGCCGCCGGCATGGAGGTTCCGCCCATAGACATCGGCATCCCCGGCATTGCTGGCGGCTGGATGATGTCCTGAGCGATTTTGTTCCATTCAGCCACGATGCTGTCCGACGGAGAGCTGTCGGCGAGAGCCTGACCGACTCCACAGAAAAGAAAAATTCCCGCCAGCACCGAACCTGTCAATCTATAAAATTGATGCTTATTCATGTCATTTTTCCCTTTTTTATGGTTTTGGTTTAAATTTTTACGGGAGAGAAATTGAGGCCCTCGAGTCTTTCAGGTCATGAAACCTTTATCTGCAATGAATTCTGCCACAGGCCGTGGATGTTGCAATACGACGCTGCCAACAGAAGGCCCGCTTTCTTGATTTTCATTTGCAATGTGGCGCTCGGATCCGCATAAACGTTTCCTTTGTTCGGGCCATCTACGCATTCGCCGTGCGCATTAAACTCGCAACCGCCGACTTCATAGCAGAACTTATCGCCGTCGGGCTTAAAATACAGTTTGATCCATCGGATATGGTGCTCCGTTGTGTTCGGATGAGCGATTTCCTTGCCAACCGTGACAGTCACGGTAAAAGGCGTGTCCGCGGCTACCGTATCCTGACATGCGATAACCGGAACATGCTTTTCACTTTTCCAATCCGCCGTTTGATACAATTCACCAAAATTTGACATGACAAATCCTCCTTGTTGATTTTCATTGCTGTTTTTATGGATTATTCAAAGCATATCCGCTTTTCGCATTTGATTCAGAAGACTGCTGTTTTGACTACGATGAGGAAGGGTCGTTATTTTGGGGTAGCAATTCTTGCGTCTATATTTTTTTTTATAATTATACATTTCAGCATCCGCTTCCGATATGATCTGATTGAGTTCTTTACCCCAATAACCGGTCGCACCCCCCAGGCTGAACGACAGAGGCTCCGGCACCGCTTTTTCCCGGTTATTATTCCAGAGGCGGATCAAACCGATCAGGCGATCTTCAAACAACAGCCGCCTTTTTTCATCCATACCGCTCATCATCAGCATGAACTCATCCCCGCCCATCCGGAACAGCAGATCCGGCTCCCGCTTGTGGGTCAGCAGAAATTCGCTTAATTCCTTTAACATTTTATCGCCCATGATATGCCCGTAGGTGTCGTTTACTGTCTTGAGCATATCAAGATCAAAGATAATCACCGATAACGGAAAGGATTGTTGATTAAGGTTTAAGATATCGCCGCGCTCGATTAATTTCAAAAAATTACGGTTATATAACCCGGTAAGTCCGTCTCTGATGGCCAGTTCCCTTTCCATTTGGATCTTGTTGATAAGATGCCTGACCAGAATATTGACATGTTCACCCAACGCGCCGAGCGGCTGATCCAGGTACTGTTTAAACACATCACAATCATAACATATTCTGTGCTTTTGACTGAAGTCCCCGCTGCAGCACGCTCCGCTTAATGTTCCGGCGATGAGCCAACAGCGATAATCCTCACTCACACGGCAATCACAATCAAGTTGCTCGCAATCATTTATTTCCCAGCACCTGCGCCCGGGTTTATTATTCATCGACATTTTTTTTAAAAAAATATCGTATTGCCGCTCCTCCCCGGTTTCGGTCCGTTCCTGTGTTGAACGGATAAACCATTCGATGGATTTGTTTAATTGTTCTAACTGCAAGAGGATGTCTTTATTGTCAGTTGATGTCGTCATAAGAGATGTCTTTGCCTTTCGGCTCATCAAATAAAAGAAGATTTTTTCTTAAGATTTAAAAAACCATTTTCATCATTTTAAATATTGGGCGAATTTAATATCTTCTTCCATGATGTGATTGAGAAACCAATCTCTCATGAACGTAAACACACTATTGGGCGAAATCTTTTCCGGTGAAGATGCCATTTCCGATATCTGTGTTTCAAAATATTTATGCATTTGCCGTTGCTTTTCTAATTCAGGATAGACGTTTTCTTTCATCATGCTCTCTTCTGATCTGAAATGTTTGGTTGCATAGAGTTTTAATTGATCAATCATGGACTGCTTGATTTCAGATTCTTTTTTGATGGAACTTTTCTGTTCGAAGTTGTTCAGCAAATCCATAAATTCTCTGTGTTGACGGTCAATGTCGGCAATGCCGATATTAAAAATGTTTTTCCACATGAATTGATTCATCACATCCTCCTTTCTCGATGTGAAAATATCTTATTTTATGATTCCCTTCGTATAATGTTATTGATGCAATGTGGAGATGAAACATCCGCCGTCGCCTCTGCGGCCTGATGGCTGCTGACTTCCAATTCCCGAAGGGTCTGTAATGAATCCATCCGCCGTGTTGTCGCTGTCCCCGATGCCGCCGTCCGTCAGAGTCAGAACGACCCTGTCGCGAGATGTATTAAACACCGCATGTTCACTGTAATCCTGCCATCCGCCCGCATCATCATACTTAAACCACATCTCATCGGTTTCAACGGCAACCGGCAGGGCGATTTCCACCACCGCGGCGCCTCCGGGGGCATCGGTTTTGATTCGCATGTCGACGAGACCAAAACGCATATTATCGGGGCGGTTCTCCATGTCGCTGATATCCGCCGGGTCCATAACTTCAACACTCACCAGGTCTCCGCCGGACAACACCTTTATCCCCAGATGATCCCCCATGGGGGTAGTCAGGGGAATCATATCCGCCGGCAGTGTGTTCACGCCGCTGTCGGATACGGTCACCGCCACTTCATCGGCGGCGGAAAGCCCGCCCTGGTCGACGACCATCAGTGATAAAACAATGGATGCGCCGTTCTCATCCACCGGCGGCGCAACAAATGTAGGGTTCGGCAGGGTTGCATCCGACAGCGTTACATCGGCTCCGGTTTTGACCGACCACAGATAAGAGGCAATTCCGGCTTCCGCATCGGTTGAGGCCGTCCCGTCCAGCGTTACCGTCGAACCCTCCGCTACCGCCTGATCGGGCCCGGCGTCGGCAATGGGGGGCTGATTAACCGCCACTGCATCATTGATAATGATGCTCACTGTATCCGTGTCCTGCAGCCCGAACATATCGGTCACGGTCAGTTGAAAGGTCATCACGAGTCCCGGCGGTCCAACCAGCGGAGCGGTGAACGTCGGCTGTGAAGAGGCGGGATTGGAAAGCGGGATGCCGATAGTGGTTATCTCATCCCACATAAAAGACGCAACCGCATCGTCCGGATCACTGGAAGCGGTGCCGTCCAGCATGACCAACGTACCTTCAATCACGGTCTGATCGGGTCCGGCATCCGCGTTTGGCGGCAGATTGCCGTTGATGGCGGCATTTGAAAAGATGAAATCATCGGCAAATATATATTTCTGATCTCCGGGAGTTCCCTCGATTTCCTTAAACTCAATCTTTTGAAAACCCTCCGTGGAAATCACCCCCCGGAATGAAAACTGGCCATTGATGGGCATGTCGTCAAAATCCGCCGTCAGCGCATCATCGATGATGAAATTGATCTGGGCCGGCGGGGTGTTGGTCATAAACCATCCGCCCGCCGCGATAAGAGGCTGCGCAGCGGAACTCGAAAGGCTGTCGGGAATGCCGTGGGGAAACGAATAAATTCCGTATCCGCTCCGGCCGGCGCCCATGCCGGTGGTCACCCTTTCACTGGAGCTCCAGGTGATGCCCTGACTGGTAACGCTGGTTGCCGAGTTGACGGTGTCTATCGTGGATCGGACTCCATCCCACGCATTTCCTTCGAAATCTTCCAGAAAAACCGTCTCCAGCGCAGCAAGAAACGCGGATTCGTCCGTATAAGCGGTTAACGCCCCCATGGCGGCCGGCTGCTGCGTCAGAACCACGGCGAAAAAAACAACATATTTTATTATCTGTTTCATGGCCTTTTCTCCCCCAAAATTACGCATTAATAAACGGGTCATCGCCCCTCCGGGCTTATGCCGGCGGACCTGGCTTGCGCTGCTTGTTTTTCCATTTTCCCCATGGCATAAAGTATCGCCTTTTCAATTCCGTCGGGTGTCCAGTCCCTTAGCAGGCTTCCATTGACGAATATAGTAGGCGTCCCGTCAACGCCAAGCGCTACGGCTTCCGCGATATCTTTCCGTATCCGGTCAACCGTTTCGGGGGCATGGTAGTCGTGCTCAAATTTTTCCATATCCAGATTCAGTAACTCGGCGATCTCGGTAAGCCTTTTTTCGGTCAAATTCAGGCCCTCGTCAAAAAGGATATCATGGTACAGCCAGAACATATCCTGTTCATGGGCCGCCATGGCTGCAATCGCGGCTTTGACCGCATACCGGTGCCCTCTTAACGGGTAATGTTTGAATACAATTTTGACGTCCTCCGAATAGTCGGCCTGCACCTGATCGAGCGCTTCCGCGGCCCGGGCGCAGCCTGTGCATTGAAAGTCCGAGAACACGGTAATGGTGACCGGGGCATCCGGCGACCCCTTTACCGGGGAGTGGGATATGTTGATATCCTTGATGAAATTGACGGCCGTAATCCGGACGGTTTTTTGTTCCGTGCTGGTTAAAAACAGAATATCGTCTCTAGGTCCGGCCATAATGCCGTCAATGGCGGAGTCCACCCCGATTTTTCCCTTAAAATCCCCGTCCGCTCCATATACAAGGATATTGCGGGTTTTAGTAAGGACATAAATATAATTGCCTGTAATTGAAGCCGCCGTATCCATCGGCGTTTCCGCTAATGTAATGGTGTTTCGTGTAACCAGCTCAACCTCAACGGCGCCGACCGGACCGGCCCACATCAGGAGCAGGGCGGCAACGCATATGAAACTGCATATTATGGATCTATTGCGCATTCTTCATTCTTCCTTTCTCTGAGGGTCATCGGCTGTCATTAGACGCGGAAATAAAGCATCCGCCCCCGCCTCTGCCGGAATCATTGCCTGAACTGTTTTGCAGAAGTTCCAGCGCCGCCGGCACGTTGATCCGGCCGTACCCGTATTCATGGTCCGGTCCCGGCTCTCCCAGATCCTTCGCACCGCCGGACAGCGCCTGCTTCAGATCGGAAAGCTCCGCATCCGGATGCGCGCTCATTAAGAGCGCCAGCGCACCGGTTACGTGGGCGGCGGCATACGACGTGCCGGACACTTCGACGTAGGGGTCGCCGATTCCGCCCAGCGTCAGATCAGCGGTGCGGACGAATTCTCCGGGCGCCGTGAATGTCGGATAAACGGCTTCCCCGCACGGAGACGGTCCTCGTCCGCTGAAATCGGCGATCTCATCATCAGCATCAACCGCACCGACGGAAATGCTTTCTACATAATTTGACGGGCTGACGCTGGTGGCCGCATTCGGCCCGGTATTGCCGGAGGCGCAGACCATGGCTATTCCGGCCTGAGTCAATATTTGGATATCTTCCTGGAATTCCGCCACGCATTGATCCAGCGCATCAACAAACCCCCAGGATTTGTTTACGACATCCGGCGCATCATCCGTGTCCGGATCACCGTCCGGGTCCAACAGCCACTGGAACCCTGCATGGATGATGCTGTAAGCCGAAGTCCCGTCGTCATCGTAAATTTTAACGGCAATCCATTGAGCCCCCGGCGCCACCCCTATTGCACCGCCGCCGAAATCGCCGCCAACCGCTATCCCGGCGACCTGGGTCCCATGACCGATGGGGTCATGGGGAAGGTTATACTTGCCAAAAGGGTCAAACCAGCTATTGTTGCCGCCGCGCCATTGATCCTCCAGGTCCGGATGCTTTCCGTCCACTCCGGTGTCCATGATCGCCAGAACGACTCCCTGTCCCGTAAAACCTTGCTTCCAGACCTCCGGAGCGCCGATCATATCCAGATTCCATCGGTTTTCCGAATGCCCGGAAAACATCGGTTGCACCATGCTGATCGCTACATCCGGGTCAATCCGCTCGACAGAGGGATCATCCGACAGTTCTTCAATCAGCCGGGCATCCGCCTCCAGCGCCACCGCATTGATTGCCCACAGATTGCGGACCTTCTCAACACGGTGAGAAAGCAGCCGGTTATTGACCGCCGTCCTTGCCTGATGCGCTTTTTCTTTAAGGGCCCGGATGAGTTGTTTCCGGTCTATTTTATCCATTTTATCCTTGACGGGCGCGGGGCCGGGAATTTCCCTTTCGGTCCGTTTTATTTTCCGGGATTCGCTGTCCGTGCCCTTTATGCCGATTGGTTTGTCAAATCTACGATCATTCACCTTGCCCACGAACCTTACGATCACCGGGATTTTGCCATCCGGTTCGGCCTGTTCCAGAAGGACCGCCAGCTCCGGGGTCAGGCTCCCCGCATGCACCGGAAAGGCAAACAACCACCACACAAGGATGATCGCGGCAATCTTTTCGGTTTTTCCCAGGTTCGGCTTGCGCATATTCCTTTAACGCCCTGAATTATTGAACGACAAGATCGCTAATTTTAACATCTCCGATTACCACATTGACCCGGTCGCCGGATTTGACAACGCCGGGGTTGCCGAAAAACATCCAGTAAACCCTTCCTTCTTCCGGCGTGCCGGTGGTTCGAAGCGGCCCGACCTTGGCGGTGGTCGGCACCGCCAGGGTCTGATTGGTGGACTGATGAATCAGGTAAGCCTTGGTGTTCCGGTCAAAAACCGGCACGGCTTTTTTTTCATCGATGACCCGGTATCTGAAATCCACCATCCGGCCGGCGGCGGTCAGTGCGATCATTTCCACCTGAATTCCCCATTGCGCCGCAAGGCTTTCGGTGGAGATTTCCGAATCTGATCTCAGGTTACCGTTAATTGAGCTGCACCCGACAATCAAAAATAATAGTAACCCCATTGTCGCGACGGCGCCAAATCGTTGTCTGCCGCATCTTTGCAATAGTAGTCTCCCGATTATTTGTTTTTTCATTTTCATACGGTTTATAAAAACTTTTATATATGCGGGGCATCGTTGATCACGAATGCCCCGCATATTTAGGGTTATCTATCGGAAAACCAAACAACCCGGACCGTAACGATAGCCTCATTGGAAACGTTGCCTGCCAGATCGGTTACGGTATATCTGAATGTATCCGTCCCGGTAAAATTCCTGGCAGGCGTGTAAATGACGCCGTTGGTGACGATCTGTACGGTTGCACTATTGGATCCACTCGGCAGTGGTGTCAGACTGATTTGAGACGCCGCCACATTGCCGTCGCTATCCTTGAGATTGCCGTCCGGATCGTAATCATTTTCCGTCAGATTGATGAACACCGACACGTTCCGACGGGTTATCGCATTATCATCAACAGCTATCGGCGGATTGTTGTCCGTCGCCGTGACGGTTATGGAGACGGTGGCATTGGTGGCGCTGTATACCGCACCATCAAACGCCCTGTAGGTGAAGGTATCCGGACCGGAATATCCCTGGTCCGGGGTGTAGGTAAAGGACCCGTCCGGATTCAATGCCACAACGCCATTGAGCGCCCCCGTTACCAGCTCCGCAGTGATGAGAAGGCCGGTGTCGTTGCCCAGCACGCCGGGAGCCGGCACTTCAAGGACCGTATCCTGGGGTGTTTCGTATGCATCATCAACCACAATGGGGCCGGGCACTCCCTCTCCCACTTCAAGATTGACGAGCATACCGCCGCCGCTCACCTGGTTGGTGGTCAGAAAATATCTGGCGTCATATACCGGGTATACGCCTTCCGCCCCGGGGTTCCAGATAACGTCCATGGTCTTCATGGCCGGCAGGAGAACACTGTATTGCTGCTTCGGATAGGTATAGGGGTTGCCGTCCTCGGCCACCACTTTCCAGTAGCCGCCCCGCAATGTCGGTACATGGGTTTTGAGTCCCGCATTAACGAACCGGATCAGAATATTCTGGGTGACCGCGCCCGCCAGCCAGTTGGGGTCGCCCGGCTCATAAGGCTTTCCGTTCACCAGAAAGTAGGCGGGTTTGTAATTGAGAGGCTGGGCCACGGCAGGAGACGGGTCATGCAGGGTCGCATCGATCTCGCTGTAAAACAGCATGATCTCGCTCCCGTACTCGATATTGGGATAGGCCTGCCCCGGGCCGGCGTCCATTTTGACCGCACCATACAGCCCCATATGCACCTGGAGCCCCGGGTGGCTGCCGCTGTGATAGACATATGTTCCCGGCCGGAGGTTGTTCCAGGTATAATTGGCCGTGCCGCCGCCCGGAAGCGCCGAATGGGTGAACGACCTCACCCGGCTGCCTGCAAATTGAGGATTCATCGCGGCGAACTGTCCCGGAATCACGATGGATACCGACTCACCGGTAGCAGCCGGCAGGTCGTTTCTTAAATAAATATTCAATACCGTATCACCGGGAGGAATCGTAATCACCGGTCCCGGCGATGAAGCAGGTCCGATATTTGCAAATCCGGCATCCGCTTCGGCAAATCCCCACATGGTAATGGGGGTTCCATTAACGTTTTTTGTAAACTCCCCGGCCACCAGGTAGACATCCATGGCAAAGGAGGGGGCCGCGGCCAGCAGGACGGCGGCAAGGGTCAGCAGGACCCGCCCCAAAAACATTCTAAGCAGTTTACGTTTCATATTTTTCCCTCCTTTTCTACATCATCGGTGCGCCGGGCGGCAGGATCATCAGCATGGTCATCATTCCCCCGGGGAAAATGTCATAGTTGACCATTTCTTTTTCCGTGTGGGAATGCCACATATACGTATACCCCCCGTGCGGGTTGAGGCCGCCTTCACCCGGAGGGAGACTTTCTTCCCCGCCCAGGTAGGGACTGCCGCTCCAGAATCCGCCGAAAGCCATGTCGAGTCCATCGGGAAGAAATACCGGGAAGGGTTTGCCGTGATCCGGCGCATACTCGTTGGGCTCCATGGGATCACCCGGCGCGTGACCGTAGATGTCCCATCCAAGGCCCTTGCCGGTCCAGGTAAAAACAGCGTCCATGGTCCCTCCCGGAATGGACTGAGCCGTAAACAATTCATAGCTCAGGTCCGCGCCCGCGCCCGGCGCGCTTTCCAGCAGTCGGCCGTCCGTGGCGATGATCCGGGCGTGGTTCCCGTGATAATGAAACGGGTGCAGGTCCCTTCCTCCGCCGATGATCCGCATGAGCATCTTATCTCCCGGATGCATCATGGGCATGCAGTTATACGGCTGAGTCGGCAGCCACACGGCCATCGGCTTAAACATGGTGTCCGGCGCGCACCGGCCGTTGATGAACCAGTAGTTGGGGAAATAATCCGAGAGATAATCGGTTCCTTCCAGCGCGGCCGGTCCCATGAATTCCACCAGTTGGTGAATCCGGGGGTCCATTTCAGTGAGCAGGAACAGATATTCCATGTCATACGCCGAATCCGGGTGACCGTAAGCCGTCGGCATCATCATATTAAAACCGGCAGGCCGGACGATGACGGCGCCCACGAGGCCCATCTCCACCTGGAGTTCGGGGTTGGTGCCGCTGTGGTAGAGATAGGTGCCGGCATGGGTTGCGGTAAACGTATAGGACGCGCTTCCCCCGGGCGCGGCTTCCATGGTCAACAGGCCCTGGCTGTCGCCGGAGGCCGTCACCGAATGTCCCGGAAACACGATGGACACCGGCACATCCAGCTCATTGGAAAGATTTACGGTGACGGTGCTGCCCTGGTTAAGGATCAGGGTCGGCCCGGAATATTGGGCCGGCCCGGCGCCGTTGGCATATCCCCAGAAATAAACGCTGTTGCCGTCCGGGGTGCTGATATAATCCGCCTTGGCCGTAAAGCTGAAGTTGGTCCCACTGATGCCGTGGATCATGGCGGCGGCGTCCGGCGCCGATATGAGCAGCATTGTCGATACCGCCATCATCAGGAGGCAGACGTTGAGATATGATTTAATTTTTACATTCATGGCGATCCTCCTTGGTTAATTGACGATGATTTCGGTCATCATTCCCCCGAAATCTTCAGTATCATTGCTCAAATAATTCATGTTGGTGGTATACAGAAAATAAGTTCCCGGCGGTATGTCCGTGGTGTCTAAAATAACGTCGATGGATTCGCCGCCGCCCATCGTAACCGAGCTGGTTGTATAATACAGATTCTTGCCGTCCGGCCCCCGATAGTGCCGGGCGTTTCTGCCCACCACTTCCATGGGGATGGACAGGCTGGTAAGGGTATAAAAACGGGTGATGTTCAGATTCGACAGCCGGAGCAGCACCCGGTCTCCCTGATTGGCCGTGATCAGCGAATGTTCCGGTTGCGTGGAAACCCCGTTTCTCGGATTGGCCATCATGGGCGCCATGGGTTGCATCATGCTGGCCGTATCCGGATATCCCCTGCCGTTTATCATGGGGTAGTTGTCCCGCATCAAGGCAAACGGAAGGGGCTGGACCATTTCACTGGCATCATGGAACGCGCTGTCAAAAGAGCCGAGCTGAATGGCGTAATCCACGTCATACCCGGTGGAGCCGTCGTTGTCGTTATAGGCGAATCGGCTGTAAGATTTCCCCTGGTAAGAGTAGACGGTGCCGTCCTGGGCCGGGCGCACGTAGAGATTGCCCAGCATCCCCATCTGCATGTGTTCGGTAGCTTCCACATGGCAGTGGTACATATACGTGCCGGGCTCCACCACATTATAATAATAGGTGAACGAAGCTCCCATATTGATGGAGACGGAAGCATCCGGGACCCCGTCGAACACCGGCGCGGCCTCGGGAAACCCGTGCCAGTGGACCGTGTGCGGATCAAACAGATCGGGCCGCATCATCATCCCCACATTGGTCAGGGTCAGGTAAAACTCATCCCCCTGATCGAGGACGATTTTAGGAGCCGGGAAAGTGGCCGCCATCATGCCGGCGGTCATTCTTTCATCGTGCGGCGTATCGGGATTATCCGTAATGCCGGTGAGATCGGAAAAACCGAACATATACATATCCCTGCCGTCGGCCATACGGACGGCCCCGTCTCCGGCGCCGATATGCATACATTTGACATTGTTATAAATCGGGTTACTGCTGTCCACAATGGCGTCCCCGTTGCTGTCTCCGGGGCATTGCACCAGGACCGACGCACCGGCGGCGACCACCCAAGCCGACAACAGCAGACCCATCATGATCAGGAAGAGATATCGCTTGATTGTTTTCATGGTTGCTTTTCCTTTCATGTGGTATGTTCCCGTCCGGCGGGAAAACCACCGGACGGAATGATTTCATTAAGGCGCCGCGTAATATTCATCAGCGCCGATGTCCACGCCCGCCCCGTTGGGCCGGGCCTGACCATCATAGTCAACAGCCAGATCGGGATAATCGCCGGTCAGGTCCATTCCCGCATCAATCACGGGAGAGCCGGCGGTAATATGATAATCGGTGATCTGCCCCGGCATGTCGTTTTCGGGCGTCGGATGGGAAGTTAATGTCAGCGGTCCGTAGCGCACCTTGATGAAATTGCCGCCTTCGTCAAAAGCGATGGCCGGCTGGAGCCCGGTAGTGGGCTCTCCCGGAAGAACGGTCTGACCCCGGCCGCCGTTATGATATCCAAGTACAAACTCCGGATCACCGTCGCCCGTCAAATGGCAGTTCTGCGGATTCAGCGCCTGCGGAGCAGGGGTTCCCAAGACCGCCAGGTCGTTATACCCCGCATCCGTGATCAGGTACTGGGGCGGATCACCGCTCACGATCTCGAAATAAAAGGACCGGTTCTGCCAGATAATATTGTCCTGGAGAATCGGATTCGAAAAACCGGGCTCCGAATTCAACAGGACCGCCAGAAGCGCACCGGTGTGCGCACGGGAAACAATGCCCGCGGGCTGGGGGTTGGACTGGTTGAACTGCCCCGGGCTGAAGGCTTCTCCCGCGGTGGCGGTGCTGTCATTATTGGCGATGGTATTGTGGATGATCCTTACCCGGACGGCATCCTGCAATGAAATGCCGCCGCCCGCCAATGCCGCCACGTTGTTTGCGATCATGTTGTTATAGATCTCCACGCTATTCCATGGATGTTCCCAGGTTTCATCTTGAATCACATCGACTCCGTTGATCCGGCTCAACCGGATGCCCGCGCCGTCGCCGGCCGCCGCATAGTTGCCCAGAATCAGGTTGTTTTTCACTTTGATCGATCCGGCGCCCGGTCCAAGGGTATTGCCGGCAAGAGGCGCGTGCCCGCCGATAAAGATGCCTCCCCCGGAAACGGTTTCACCCTGGTTGAAACATTCGTTGAAGATGATGGTGTTATTGGCGATCAGGCCGTTTTCACTCAGACCCAGGTGGCCGATGCCGCCGCCGTTGGACAGGTTGAAATTGCCCGAGATCCAATTGTCGGTCACCTCGTAAAAATCAGAGCCGGTGCAGAGGGATACGCCGCCGCCCGCGCCGTTAAGGCCGCCGTTATTGACGATATGGTTGTGATGAATCCGGACGTAATCGTTATCCGCATCCTGGTGTAAAACAGTATCCTCCTGCTCCACGACAAGCTGGGGATGTCCGACCCGAACCCCGCCGCCGAAAAAGCCGCTGTTTCCCATAATCCGCAGGTTGCTGATGTTCAAGTAATCGGCATAGCCGTTGACCACCACGCCGCCGCCGGTATCCGCGCCGGTAATGGTAAACCCGTCAATCCGGGCTCCCCGGTTCCGGGGTCGACGGAACCGGGCAGTCCCGTCGGCCCTGGCCACCACCAGCACCCCGGCCCCTTCTTCGCTTTGAAGCAGTTTGTCGGGATGCGGAACGCCGGTTTCGATTTCCTGACCCGGCAGCAGCGTAATACTGCCGCTGGAAACCAGCATCTCCACTTTGTTTCGCCAGGCCACCGTTTTTTCCTGTGGAATCTTGTAAGCCCGGATCACGGTGGCGCCTTCGCCCCATCCCTGGAGACGGACCGGCTTCCACATGATGACCATTTCGTCATAAGTGCCGGGTCCCACCAGAATCAGATCATTGTTTCCGGCATTGTCGATGGCGGCCTGAATGGACTGGCCCGCACTGACGGTCCGGACACTCGCACCCAGGGGCAGGCCCACCTGGACCGTTATTCCGGTGATACTGGACAAACCATTGGCGCGCGTTATTTCAAGCTGTCCGGTGGTGGTGCCGCCGGCCACCGTTCCGGTGATCAGCAGATCGCTCCAGATCACGTTGGTCAACGGCACGCCGTTGATGGAGACCGATCCGGGGGTCGTGCCGAATCCGTAATCCCTGGTGATGGTTTTGCTGTTTACGCCGTCAAATTCCGGGTTGGGAACCTCGACTGCGCCCATGGCATGGATCTCAATCTGCCCGCCCGGAGCCGGGACATACGGCCCGCCGCCCACACCGTTTCCCGGCGCGGTTACCCGGTCAATCCGCGGGGTGCCGTCCATAAATTCGCTGTCTAACGGAAACTGGTCCGGTCCGGCAAACGCCGCCACCGGCACCACCGGAGTGTCCAGATAGGTGGTGGACCCCGGCATGTACTGGAAGGTGTAACAGAATGTGCTGTACTGCGTATTGAATTGCGGGTCCGGTACAAACGCACCGGTCACCGGATCAATATTGCCCGGGCTGTTCATGCAGGTGGTGAGCATGTTGGGCGACATCCCGGAAAACATGGGCAGGTTCGCCGTATACGTGGAAGGAACCAGCGCATTGTATCGGCCGTACTGGTCCGAATAGGTCCGACCGATCTCGCGGCCGGTCCAATCATGAATGGAGACCGGCATCCAGGGAGGCGCAAACTTTTCTCCGAACTGCGGGGATGCGGGGTCGAACTCGTTTGCGGTATCGTCCAGGATAAAACCCACAATGTGGCCCGCAATAGGCGCTTCCGTGAACATGAAAAAATCCGCAACCGCATTCTGTCCGCCGCTCAGATAGACCTTTTTCCGGTCGCACAGGGGCGTGTTGGTTCCCGCCCGATACGGCTGCACCGGATTGCCGTTTTCATCTTCCAACGAAAAAAGGGAGAATTCCATCGGCACCAGATGCGGGTCGCCCACGCAGGCGGGCGGCAACAACTGGGTGCTGGGCACATACTGATCGCCGAAGTCGACATTTCGGTCTTCTTCCTTTATAATTTCATACCCGGCCGGCGGAATGGCCTCCACGATATAGATGCCTTTTGGCAACCCATCCGGGTTGTGGACCGGATCATACCCGGCAAACGCGTACCCGCCGTCGAAAACACCGGGACGCACCTGGTTCCAGTTGCGCATGCCGTCGTAGCATTTATCGGGAAGCACATCCGGAGGATCCGTCGGGTCCGCTCCCGGGCATCCGGCGGGCAGATTGTCGTCCCAACTGTCGGTATAGGTATAATCAACGGCATCGCCAAGATCGAATACGTTGTTTCCGTTATGGTCGACATCCTCCGGTCCGGGGAAGTTATCATACGGATAATTATCGACATCCGCATACTCGATAGCGCCGCTGCCATTAATGTCGTCCACCACGCCGTTATTATCGGCATCCATATACAGATTGACCTGTACCCGGGGAATCCCCGGCTCCCAAGGCTCAGCAGCGGCATAGGCCGGGTCGTTTTCTGCACGGGTCACGGCATAATAGACCATGCCGGAGATGCCGCCGTTTTCACCGGGGCCGTAAGCCGCCTTGCCCCACTGCATCACGCTGGTCTGTCCCAGAAAACCCTGGAACGCCGCGGTCAGGACCGGGCCGGTTTCCGTCCGGTACTTGGAAGTGCCGTATTCATTGGCCGGGTCGGCCGGATCCTGGATCTGGGGTGTCAATACCCCCTGAAACGACCAGGGATCGGCCGCATCAATGGGGCCGCCGTGATCCACCGTAACGGTCACGCCGGTGGCTTTGAACCGGGCGAAATCGACTTCCGCCACCTGCCAGGAGAAAAACGGAAAGACCTGATCAAACGGTACGAAACCTTCCGTATCAGTGGGGAAGGATTGATACATGGTCCCGTCCCGCCATCTCAGATTAACGGCCTGTTCGGGAATCGGCGGCTCGCCGGCGTCCCATCTGCCGTTTTGATTCAGGTCATTGAAGACCCAGTGCTCCAGGCGGGTAAACCATTGAAACACCGGCACGTCGCCGAGGCTGCATCCGCCCAGGTTATTGCAGGATCCATCCGGATTGACGGTCACCCCGTAAAAAGCGATGACCAGATCCATATAATCATCCCAGACCACCATCTGGTAGGCGCCCGGCGGCACGTTGGGAATGGAGAAGGTGCCGTCACCATTGGCCCGCTGCGCATATACGCACTTGCCGATACCCACGGCCATGTCGTTTAACCCGATCCACGGGGTGGTATGCGCAAAGGGCTCGCCCGAGTAAAATTCGGTGGCCGGCGGCCGGGACAGATGCAGATTGGTTATCCGGCCGGATATGGTTGAGCCGCCGGTCAGGACGGTGGCATCATAAGTCGGCCGGACAAAACCGACGAACACATGCCAACCCGCGGGACCGAATTCCTGAAAATACGGGGGTTCGTTGGCCTTGACCCAGGCATCGATGACTTTTGTACCTTCAATGGTGGTGGTCTGCTGCCAGTCGGTGCTGACCCAGTTGCCAGATCCGGGGGGCATTTCCACCGCATTGGGCGGAACGATGATGACGCCGTATTTGCCCGGCGCCAGATTGCGGACGGTGGCCAGGCCGTTTGCATCAGTGTAGATGTTCATGTCGCCCATGTTCTCCACAATGGGCTGCCCGTCTGCATCCAGGATATAGTTGCCCAAACCGTCGCGCTGATAGGTGGTGCCCAGCATATTGCCGAAGGCGTCCATCATCGCCTGGCCGGCGGACATGCCGTATTTGCCGCCCGCATCCTCCAGAATGACGCGGAACCCTTCCAGGCCCTGTTCCTCGGGTAAATCCGGCGCATTGTTAACCGGATAATTATCATTAAACACAAAGATGGAAATCTGGGCCGTGGGAATCGGGTGCCGGTTCACATACACGGTCACGGTTCCATCTCCGATATCTCCGCTAAAGGCGGCCGCGCCGTTGCTGTACCCGCCATCCGGCAGCACGGAAATGTAATACCGCTTGGCGGGGTCCAAAGCCGGAAAAGGATCCGACTCGGCGCCCTGGGCCACCACCGGCATATAGCTTTTATGAAAGTCTGTGGCGAAATTGGTGGCGGGATCATCAGGCACGACATGGTGGGTAGCATCTTCTTCCACCAGCCATTTATACTGCGTCACCGGACTGGTCGCGCCGTTTTTGTCGACTCCTTTGACGCTTAACGTAAACGCCCATAAACTCGAATGTGTCATTAACATCATCAGGACGAAGACCGTTACATGCAGGTCCCATTTGACCGGCCTTTTGGACATTCGCCTTAAAAAGGCGTTTAAATTAAATTTCATTACATTCATGTTGCCCCCTTTTATTTTAACGTGACGTTGCTCTTGTTTTTTGGTCGCGTTTAGGTTTAAAATTGCGCTGCCTCATAGGCTTCCCTCCTTTCTTAAACGATGGTTGATAATATCTGTTTTGTAATTTTTTTCTTCACAACGCCTCGGTATTCGCTTTTTTTGTCATTAGATCAGCGAAAAACGAGTAAAACCGTTCCCGAAAAGAGCATTTTGAAATAATGCAAACTCGTCATTTACACCATTTGCGTTCTTTGTATCGATTTCCCGGACAGATATCCATTCCCTGAAATGTGTATTTTGATATGGCAAAACTACGTAGAAACAGCTCCGGTTCTCTCGTGTTTGCATAGAAGCCGTTTCAAAATCCCGGATCAGGTTCGAGGACAAGGCCCGGGCCGATGAAAAGCGGGGCATATTCAAAAATATGTACGCATTTCGAGTGGATGGGGAATAACGAATACGGTTAAGCGGGGAAAAAATTCATGTCGGCCCCATATGCAGGTCAATGCATCCAGGGGCCGACATCTTGACGGTAGGAAAATAATGAGGAAAATAAAAAATTGAGACCGGATATCGTATTTAAACAGCTTTTAAACTGTGAAAAACGGCTATCCGGCCTCATGGGTCTCACATTTGCTCATCATGTTAAATCATCGGCTTGAAAATTCAAGAATGATGGAGCTAAAAGTTCGCGTTTATGTGGACGCTTATTCCATGCCCGATTAAGAATTTCCTTAACCTCCACGTCGGTGGTTTGGGAGAAATTATGATACCATTCACCAACGCTTCGAAAGTATATCGGTATAACCGGACATATGAATTTATCGGCAGCCTTGCTCATGGTACTGAATACATCGGATGGCGCTACCGGCGCAGCAGCAATAATCCGTTCCGGGTTTAATTGCCGCAACGCCGTAACGGCCGCCTTCATCGTAGCCCCGGTGGCGATCCCGTCATCCACTATAATAACGTTTCTGCTTTGCACATTATAGGGAGGCCGATCCCCCCTGTAAGCCCGTTCTCTTCTCAGGAGCTCTTTATTTTCAATACGCCTGATTTTCTCAATGGCGGAATCCGGAACCCCGAAACTTCGAACCACATCCGCATTTATTACTTCCACGCCGCCGGTCGCAATGGCGCCCATCGCGACTTCCTCATGTCCGGGGACGCCAAGTTTGCGCACGACAATCACATCAAGATCCGCATGTAGCCGTTTTGCGACCTCGGCCGCCACCGGGACGCCCCCCCGGGGCAGCCCGAGAACCAATACATTCGTCAGATCGCTATAATCTTTAAGCTCATCAGACAGGATACGTCCGGCTTCTGTTCTGTTTTTATATATGAAATTTCTCATCTCGGCCTCGTTTTACGCAGCACTCTAATCGATGTCTGGGTTAAAAGTCCGATTTTTCGATTCAAAAGTCTTTCGTGATACGATTTTCCCTGAAACTCACAATCTGGCTCAAAATCGACTTTTTGTCAGTGCATCCTGATTAAAAATAAACCAAAATTGAACAAAATCAATCTACCCTCAAAACTGGTATTTCCGTGAAAATGCATTATTGTTTAAAGTAGCGGAATAAAGAAAAGTTGTAATCAAGAGGAGGTGATATTCATGGAAGATGAAAAAGCAAAAGACTTTGCCGTGGAAAGTACTGAAAAACCGAAAACGGCAAAAAATTCCTGCGGGTGTCTTATTGTTGATGAGTGCGGCTGCATTCAGGACGCATGCGCCGTTGAAGCCTCATCCGGATGCAACTGCTATAAGGATCCCTGTGCGTGCCCGATTCGGTAACCTCTTGAAAACATCTGTATCGATCAGGGATGAAATATAAATTCTCTTCCCGCAATCTTCGAAACCGGACTTGCATCAGCAGCCGTTCATTAAATCATTGAGACTATCATAATGCGGCCGGCGGCGATGCGGGATCATACTTGCTCATCAGAAAGATGGCCTTTGTCGGGCAGGCCATCATGCAGGCGCCGTCCCCGATGCAGTCGCCGGGGCGCACCGGTTTTGCAATGCCGTCCACAATATCAAGTACGTTCGGTCCGAGTTTCTTGCAGAGGTTGACGCAATGCCTGCAAGCCATACAGCGCACGGGGTTGATTTCCGGGATGTTTCCTTTTACAAACGTTCTCCCGAAAGCCTCGAAGACTTCCGTTTCAATCTTCGCGTTCATGATATTTCTCCTTCATAAGTTTGTATTGATCATGGAATAGGCTTCTTTAGAATCACACGCGAAATTTTCCCGATCCTTAAATTTTTCCTTATGTCTTCCTTTGAATTCAATACTGATTAATCGCTGATGAAACTTCTTGATACGGGCAATAAAAACATTGAGACCAAATTGGTCAATTTTTTTTAACCCGTCCGTGTGTATGTAAATCTTTGTTGCGTTTTCTATTTTTTCATTCATAACGTCCGCAAGCCGGCAGGCGGATGTGCCGTCAAAATCGCCAAATAACGAAATGGAAACCTTATCCCTTGATTTATTATTTATCCGTGTTTGAAAATTATTTGCCATAGCAAATATCGTCCTTATTCATTTGTTTAGATGCCCGATGCGCCATTCGGTAATAAATTAATAAAATCCGGTATGTTGTCTTCAAAATAAGTTTTTATTTTATTAATAATTTCCTTTTCAACCTGGCGGACCCTCTCTCTTGAAATTCCGTACCGTTGGCCAAGGTTCTGCAATGTAACAGGATCCTCGGTAAAGATACGCCTGTCAAATATGTCACGCTCTCTATTGGTAATGGTGGTTTTAAACTCATCTATCTTTTCATTCAGCAGGGTTTTGATTTCCTCTTTAACGATCTGCTCCTCCGGAGATTTGCTTTCCGCGTGAAGAAAATCAATCATCTCCGTATTAGAATTTTCTTTTACAGGAGCATTTAGAGAAACATCCCAGGAGTTCAACCGCTGGTCCATGTCAATAATATCCTTGGAGGATAGACCGAGCTTTTGTGATAAAAATTCCGGTTCGGGCTCAAATCCATCATTGATCAGTTTTTCCTTTTCCTTGTTGAGCCTGAAAAACAGCTTGCGTTGGGCCTCCGTGGTGCCGATTTTGACCAGCCGCCAATTATCCAATATAAATTTCAATATATATGCTTTAATCCAGAATGAGGCGTAATATGAAAATTTAACGTTGCGGGATGGATCAAATTTCAAGGCCGCCCGCATGAGCCCGAGATTTCCTTCCTGAATCAAATCCTGCAGGTTCTGCATCCAGGGCCGCTGATAATCTTTTGCGATTTTAAACACCAGCCGCAAATTCGTGACCACCAGAAGTTGGATTGCTTCGGGTTCATCATTTTCCTTAAAGCGAATGGCGAGATTTTTTTGTTCATCCGGCGACAACATTTTGTATTTTTTAAGCTCAAACATATACTGTCTTAACGGATCAACGTTGACCATCGCTTTGCCGGGGGACGGCAATTCCATATCCAGGAATTTTTGATCATCATGATTGACATGCCTTTTTCCCTTACGCATAGCACCCTCCCCAAAATCAATTGTTTAGATAAACCATCCGCCGACTTTTCGAAACACAACTCCAGGGACCGGCAACACGAGTTTGACGCCGGCAGAAACGTTATTTGGAAATCACGGCGCGAGTGGAATGTTTATATTCTCAAAACGGCATTTGATCTTCTCCGGATCCGACAGGTAAGAAAAGAGAGTCTGCCTCACAGGATCTATCTCGCCAATGCAAGACAGGGATTCGGCCACCATGGGATCAGCTGCAATAATGACCGGCGCCTGGTGTATATCCGCCAATTGGAATGACAGAATCGTCTTATAAAAAGCGTCTTCCGCGCTTTTAGGGATCAGGACTATCCCGGAGGTTTTGCCCTTTCCCGTGCATACTTCGGACAAATAATCGACCGTATGGTTTTTTGCGTCCTTGTTGCGAGCCATCCCCAGCCGCCATCCGAAAACAATAACCACCGGCGTGTCGGCCAGACATTCAAAAAACATATCGTCTGCCGACCATTCAAATCTTTTGCGCCGTAAACCGGATTTTGTGTTATCAGCGATTTTGATCCCGTCACTATTGAACGGATTGATCGGGGTAGCGAAGTGTTCAATCTGCCGGGCAAATTTTCCGAACCGGCTCTCTTGCTTTTCAAAAAACGTGACCATCCTGTCCGGCGGCGTCGTGGGGCAGGAGTATATGAATCGGCATCCGGCATATGCCGCACCCATTGCAATGGCATCATTGCCGGTGATGCCGATATAACGCTGTTTTCCGACGGGCAACCGGCGTTTTGGGATATTCCGGATCTTGCCGGAGGCAATGGCATGGCCTCTTTTCGCGGCCGCCTGAACACCGGATGCGCAATCATTGTGGACAGTTGCGAAATGCCTGGTAAGTTGATGCGTCAGCGTATAAAAATCCATGCCGATTGCGACTGATACGGCGCCCAATAATTCGGCATTTGCTAAGATTTGGGTGGTAATCGGATGGTTTTCAAGCCGGTCGTTTGCCGGTAAAGGTTTCATGCCGGATGAATCAATATCATCAGGAATTGTTATCGCCCACTGGCCGGCTGAACCAAGGTCCACAAGAACGTCCGCCCGGGAAAAAGGTCCGTCAAGCGGTCTATCGGAAATTTCGATATGGTAATAGTTTTTCCGGCCAATGTGTTTGGGGCCGTTTTCCTGCCATGCAAAAACCGCGCAGCCCTGAGCAAGGGCCGTATCGATCAGAATATTTCCAATGGACGCCACTTGGTCTTTGGCCGACCCCGCAATGGTAATTTTTACATCTTTCATTTTGATACCAGATAGTTACAAATAGTTTTCGCTTTCCCTTCGCGTGCATGCTTTTTAGACGGAATTCAAAGTACAGATTACCAAAGGATAAATACATACGGTTTCGGCAGTATTTTTTTTTAAAAAAAACTGTAGTCGCTTTGATGAGGGGCCAGGATCAGGAACCGGAATCGATCAGGGCAATCATATGAGAAGGAATCGGAGAAAGAAATGCCGGCGCCGATAGGCGCCGGCATTCAGATGATTTCAACGTAACAAATTCAGGGACTTCTATAAAGGAGGCGGGTTTTGTCCGCCACTAAACCTCCCGGTTTGATACCAGACCTCTTTCAATGGCATAAACCGTCAATGCCGACACATTATGGAGATCAAGCTTTTCCATGAGGTTTGAGCGATGCTTGTTGACGGTCTTGACGCTGATAAACAGAATATCGGCGATATCAGCGCTCTTATAGCCTTCGGCGATCAGTTTGAGGATTTCTTTTTCACGAGGGGTTATGGTTTCCCATGTGGAGGTGGATTTGATGGTTTTTTTCTCTTCCAGATACCCGGTCAACACTTTCGCCGATACTTCCCCGCTCATATAAGGTTTGCCGGACAGTATCGTTTTCATCGCGTTCAAGACCTCGTCAAAACGGGCGTCTTTGAGGCAATATCCGTCCGCGCCCGTCTGAAACGCGGTAAGAATGTACTCTTCATCCTGATGAATGGTTAATACCAGTATTTTGGTTTTCGGGGATTGTTTCTTTATTTCCCTGATGGCGGAAATACCGTTCATTTTCGGCATGGACAGGTCCAGTATGGCGATATCCGGCAGACACTCGGACGCGCAGCGAATCGCCTCGATACCGTTGGTCGCTTCCCCGATCACTTCAAACGCATCGCTTAAGTTCAGCAACGCGCGCAATCCGTCCCTGAGGATCGTGTGATCTTCCGCGATGATAACCGTTTTCTTCATACCCCCGTCCCCCAATAAAATAAAATCAGCTGGCTATCCGGCCGGATCCCCGCTCCCCCATTGCGCTGAAAGTGTTTTTGAATCAGCATCTTCATGATATCTACCCATTCTTGAAAACGGGCCGGTTTGGTAATAAATGAATCCGCCCCCATTTCCCGGCTGAAGACGATATCTTTTTCGTCTTGAGAGGTGGTGAAAATCACGATCGGGATATGCTGTAAGGACCGAATCGACTTGATTTCCCTTAACGCCTGCCGTCCGTCTTTCCGGGGCATATTCAGATCCAGCAGGATTAATGACGGCAGCCGGCTTGTGTTCAACAAGTGATCCATGAGTTTGATCCCGTCTTCCACGCAATGCAGATTATCGTTTCCAGCGGCTTCTCCAAAGGCTTCTTTTGCCAGCATGCAATCGTCAACATCGTCATCCGCCATCAGAACAATCGACATTTGCTGATTCATCAATCAAGTCTCCTGAGGGTTGTCAATTCCAGCAAAGAGTAGCTATCACATCGTAATTAAATGAAATATAAGCGATTATTCATTTCTTGACTTTTTTTCGGGGCAGTTTCACGATGAAAGTTGATCCCTTCCCGGGTTGGCTTCGGGCCGTGATAATTCCGCCATGGTTTTCGACAATCCGGCGGCATATGGCAAGGCCGATGCCGGTTCCCTGATATAAGTCGCTTTTTCCGTGGAGTCTCTGAAACGGCAGGAAAATCTTGTCCAGGTAAATTTCATCAAACCCGATGCCGTTGTCTTGTACGTGGATTTCGTAAAACCGCCCTCTCTCCGATGACGCATCATATATTTTAATGACCGGCTCTTGATCACCTTGATATTTTAAGGCGTTACTGATCAAATTTTGAAAAAGCTGTCTCATCTGGCTTCGGTTGGCTGTTACGTCCGGAAGCGCGCCGATGTCGATGATCCCTCGACCGTCCTCAATCACAACCTGAAGGTCAGTCAACGCCTCCTCAACGGGTTCTTTTAAATTAAACGGGGTAAAAAGTTCCAGATTTGCAGCCAGCCGCGAATATGCCAACAGATCCTGGATCAGGGTCCGCATTCTTCCGGAGGCCTTATCCATTCGCGCCAGGTAATCCCTGGCCTTGTCATCTCCAAGATCCGGCATGGATTTCAACCGGTCGGCAAAAGTCCGGATCTTTCGCAGGGGTTCCTGCAGATCATGGGATGCCACATAGGCAAATTCCCCGAGGGCTTTGTTGCTTCTCGCCAATGCCTCATTTGCTTTTTTCAGCTCGGCGGTGCGTTCTCCCACCCGGGTTTCCAGCACATCCTGGTGCTGATGGAGTTCCTCAATCAGCCGCATCCGTTCCATGGCCGTGGCGACCTGATGCGTCACCGTCCGCATCAATGCCAGATCATCTTCGGAAAATGAGGCCCGCGTTTTTGTTCCGAACGACAGTGTGCCGATGACATGTCCCCGCACAATCATCGGATGGCAGGCATACGCCTGAATTCCGAAAGATTTGACCAGTTCGGTTCTGGGATCGACTTTGTTGAAGATATTTTCAGCGATAATGGGGACCCCGTCCCTGGCCGCGCATCCGCAAACCGCCACCCCGTAATCCAGCCACTCAATCCTTGCGGCTTCTTCATCCGGAATACCAATGCAGGCGTTCAGATGAAGTTTTCCGGCTTCTTCGTCGACCAGAAAATTGAAACAGGCCTGGCAGTCCAGATGTTCCATGACCTTTCGGGAAATAAAATCGACAATTCCCTCCGGATCTTCCGATTTGAGCAATTTTTCCGCGATCTCCGCCAGTAACCGAAAACGGGCTTCTTTTTCCCTCAGGGACCGGTTCACCTTCCCGCGCGCTTCCAGTTCTGCTTCGAGGTCTTCAAAAAGACGCGCGCTTTCAAGGGACAGGGATATCAAAGCCGCGAGTTTGATCCCGAAATCCAGGTGGGCATCGCTGAAAGCCGCCGCCGACGTGTGATTGTTGAAAAAAATCGCCCCGACGGCCTGTTTCCGGAGCAGAACCGGGACCACCATCACGGAGCGGATGCCCCACTTTCGCATGCTCTCGTTATTTACCCGGTCATCGGTATACGCGTCATTGATGATCACCGGCTGCATGGTGTTAACGGCAAGCACGGCATGGGGATTTTCCTCGTCACTCATCCGGGTCCCGATGACGGATTCCGGAAACCCATGCACCCAACTGACGATCCACTGGTTTTCCTTTCTAAGGGATATGGCGGCGGTATCGCTTCCGATGGCGGATGCGCCCTTAAAAATGGCGGTTTCCATGATATGATCAAACTTGAGCGTGGAAAGGAGCGTCTGATTGATTGAATTGACGGCTTTGCTGAAAGACTCGGCCTGCTTGATGTCGGTGATGTCCTGGGTGGTGCCGAAGCCGCCCAGCAATTCGCCGTTGCCGTCAAACTCCAACTCGGCTTTTTCACGCACCCATTTCACGTTGCCGGCGACAACAATCCGGTGCTCAATATCATAGGGCGCCCCGCCCAGGCAGGCTTTCCACTCGCGATCGACGTATTCGCGGTCATCCGGATGAACCGTTTCCATAAAGGTTTCATAGGACATGGGGACCCCTGGAGAGATTCCAAAGATCCGATGCGCCTCGTCCGACCACAACAATTTGTTTTTCGCGACATTAAGGCGCCAACTTCCGGTACGGGCCACCTCCTGCGCCCGGTTGAGGTCTTCCCGGTTTTCACGAAGAGATTCTTCGGCCAGAAATTTCCCGATCGTCATTGCCAGATAATCCGCCAGCCTTTCCAGAAATCTGATAAGCTGTATCGAAAAAACCTCTTGCCGCGGATCATTTAACTGCAAAAGGCCGAGGCGGTCTTTGCCCACGAATAACGGCAATAGGGCCACGGATTCATACCCCGCCTGGTTGCACCGATTTCGCGTCCGCGGCAACATATCCGCTTCCGTAGCCGAGGCAATCAACCGGGTCGTGCTGTTTGTCCAGAAACTGCCGTGGGGCGTAAAGAAAGGTTTTGCCGGATCAAAACGGCCGCAAATAACATTGCCGCACATGCATTCAAAGATCGGATTGCCGGTAAAATCTCTTATTATATTCAAGTCCTTATCCAATGCGCAAAGGCTATTTTCCGCCTGGATGAACTCATCCGGGAATCCCCTGTATTCATAATAAGGAAAATCGTCTCCCTGGCGCAGACGGATGCCCACGGCCGCACAACCGGATTGGCGCTGAAAAAAGGTCGTCACGGACGCAATCAGCTCGTGCATGCTTTTGCTTGAATTGACGACCTGCAGAAACGCAATGGTGGTTTCCCGTTCCATCTCCACGTGTTTTCGTTCGGTGATGTCGGAGACCGTAACCACGGCAAGCAATGGCTGACCCCATTCATCCCGTACAACGGCGCCGCCATAGTTTAAAATACGCTGCCAGTCGGTATGAACCCGCCTGATCCGAATCTCCAAATTTTCCAGGCGCTCATCCCGCAGAATACGGCTAAGCGGCCATTGGTCCACCGGGAGCACGGTTCCATCCAGTGCTGCAAGCTCAAAGATGTCGGCAAACTCGGGCAGCCGTCGACGATATTCATCATGGTTTTCAAATCCATGCATCGCAACCGCGGCCTTGTTCCAGTGGAACAAATGACCATCCATCGTGGCGACCACAAGGCCTTCCGTCAGGTTTTCCAAAATCGTTTGCAGTTGGGCCTCGCTGTGCCTCAAGGCTTTCTCAACGCTTTTTATCTCAGTGATATCCCTGGCCACATGCACGCTGCCGATGATCTTCCCCTTATCATCGACCAAGGGGGTGGTGCTGATAAGAAAATGCCCCCCGAGACACTCCTCATAAAGTTCAATGGAATGCTGAACCCCATCGGCAATGGTCATGGTATGGGGACAATACGCAGGCGGCGCGTCAGTACCATGTACGGCTTGATAGCAGGGAAGGCCCACGCACTGCTCAGGCCGGCGTCCCAGCCGATCGGCCATGGCCTTGTTGGCTCGCACCACCCGGTGCCGATTGTCTAAAATGGCTATCAGATCCGGAACGGTGTCAAATGTTTTTTCCCACTCCTTCTTGGCCCGGCTGACGGCTTCCTGATGATTTTTACGCTCGGTGACATCCAGGAACATGACCCCGAATCGGCCCGGCTCGGTTTGATATGCGTAAACCTCGAACCAACGGTTTAATTGGCCGGAAAATGACTCAAAATGATCCGGCTCTCCCGTGAGGGCCACATGGCCGAACCGATCGATCCAGACCTGTTCGGTATCGGGCATGATTTCCAATACGGTTTTACCCAAAACCGTTTCGGCCTTTAATCCGGTGAGACGCTCAAATGCCGGGTTGATTTCTAGAAAACGGTAATCGCGCGGGTTGCCGCCGACGTCACAAATTACTTCGTGGACCGCAAACCCCTCGTTCATCGTCATAAAAAGTCCGTGATACCTTGCTTCACTTTCAGCCAACATAGCGGTCCGTTCGGCGACTCGATCCTCCAGCGTTTGCTTGGAATCGAGCAAGGCGGCCTCGTATTCTTTCAATTCCGTAATATCGATCCCCATCTCCAGGATCAGAGACGAGCCGTCCGCATCGGTAAAGGGATAGTCATAGATATCGTAATTTCTTCCGTCCGGCCCGAGCCATTCCCATCGATGGGGCCGACCGGTTTTTAATACCGTATAAGTGTCGCAAATCTCACAGGGTTCGGTCCGGCCAAACAAGTACTCGTAGCAGCGCATGCCGGAGGCTTCGCCGAAACGTTCGCGGAAAAACCGGTTGGCAAACGGCACATGATAATCCGGCGTGAGGAGGATTACATAAACCGGCAGGGTCTCAAGGACGTCATAGAGCCGCTTGCGTTCTTTCCGAACGGCATCTTCGGCCCACATGCGCAGAGATATTTCCTCCTCCAGCCTTTGATTGGATTGAGCCAGTTCTTTATTAGCCGAGCTTAATTGTTCGTTGGCGGATCTCAATTCTTCATTGACCACCGCATGTTCCTCGGTGATATTCCGAATCATGTCATCGGCATGCTTTAAATCTTCGACGGTTTTCCGAAGCTTCTTTTGGGCGGCGGCAAGCTCTTTTTTGAGACGACGAACATCGCTGTCTTTATCGGATTTTTCGGATGATGCTGGGGGGGAAGGGGATTTTTTGGGGTTTGATTTATCGCCTGTTTTATCGGTATCGGGTTTTTTGCGGCTTTTGGTTATCTTGTTCATTGATCACCCACAATGCAAATAAACGCTGGATTGCGCTTCCGGGGGTTGCACAGGCGGTATAAATTAAAACAAGTATTTAAATTTTTTGTTATATACCCGTTATCTACTTATATGTCAAGATAGCAAGCATTTCCCATTTCTTTCTATCCGGCGCCAGGAGAAAACATACTTTAATCCGCGTCTGGAAAAGTAATGCCGGGTCTCTTAAACCCTGCACGACAACACCGGCCAGATCGCTTGAACTTCCGTGCCTTTCGTTTTCGCCGAAGAGATTAAGAAGCTGCCGCCGGAATTGCCGACCCGCTCTTTCATACTCATCAGTCCCATCCCGCTGAAACAATCTTTTTCAGGCCTTTTGCCGGAAATATCAAACCCGCGGCCGTTATCGCGTATGGTAAGTATTATTTTATCATCGGTTTTTTCAAACACCAGTTTTACTTTATCGGCCCCGCTGTGTTTGGCCACATTGGTGAAAGCCTCCTGCATCACTCTGAATATGACCACTTTTAACGGTTCGGGGACTTCCTTCTCGGAGATTTTCAAATCGGCATCGATGGAAATATTTGAATATGATTGCGGGAAATTTCGGCAATACCACTTAATGGCTATGACAACTCCAAGATCGTCTAGAACGGACGGACGCAGATTATGGCAGATCCTCCGGGTTTCATCTATCGTTTGTTGAACAATATCAGTCAGATTTTTAAATTGATGATCAATGTCGAAATTTTCTTTTCTTTTTTTTAAATCGGTCATCTGTTTTTGAATTTCGAATTTAACCGCCGCCAGATTTGAACCGATGCTGTCATGCAGTTCCGTTGCAATCCGTTTTCGTTCATCTTCCTGTGTGTTAATTAATTTTATGGAAAGTTGCCTGAGTCGTTTTTCCGATTCCCGCAGCAATTCCATGGTAAAAAATTTCTGTATGGAATAGCGGATAACCCGCTCAAGGAGTTGCGGCGTTATCATTTCTTTTTCCAGATAATCCGCCGCCCCTTCTTTCATGGCCTGCACATCGATGTCATGATCGCCATGCCCGGTCAGAAGGATGAAGGGTTTTTCCATAGCATTTTCTTTCAATGCCTGGAGCAGCTCAATCCCCGTGCCTTCGCCCAGCAGATAATCGACGATGTAAATATCATACAGGCTCTTCCTTGCCTCAACAAGGGCATGTTGAAAGTTGTTTACCCATGTCAGCTCAATGCGAAGATGCTTTACTTCCGAAACCACATCGCGGAAAAGGACATAATCGTCCTCATCGTCTTCCACCAGAAGAACTCTTACCGAATCTTTATTCATAATTTTTCCCGATCCAAGGAATTGGTGGGCACTACGTTCAGGATGCGGCTTTTTTGCGGACAACTCGGGAAAATGCCGCAATGCCGCTTCACGGCTTTTGCCATCCCCGTTAATAGTTATATACTCGAAACTTCAGGATTGAAAGTACTTAATTTATATTGACAAGGACGAGGTACGGCCCTGTTTGCCAGGTAGAAAATGGTTTGTGGAATGATGTGCGGAAATTTCTAAAATGGATGAATCGGGTGGAAAACATGGTGAGTAATAACTGTTCGGTGAAAAGCGATGGGAAGATGCATACCGGGCAGGGGCAGTACCTCCTTTGCCTTGGGAATGCATCTTCCCTATTTCCTAATTTCCTATAAAAAACGAATTTTAAACCAAAATCGTTTCACTCCTTAATCAGCAACTCCCCGGTTTGCTCTTTTTGGAGCTGCTTGAAGAATTCTTCAGGGGTAAGCTGCAATGTCGACATTGCCCGGACCTGGGCCTCCCTTGCCGCGGTTCCGGTTTCGATTCTGAGTTTTCTGATCTCATTAAACATTTCGCCCATCAGTCTTTCGGCCGGGACCGGGGTATTGAGGGCAATCATCTTCTGCTCGATCGGTTGCGCTTGTCCGCTGCCGTTCAAGGTGAATTGCAGAAATCCCATGCTCACGCCGTTACGTGCCGGATGAAGCATATCCGTTTCGCTTTGTTGCGGCCCATGATCGGCGCATCCGGCAAGACGGGCGCCGGGACAGATCGCAAAATCAATGCCTTTTACGGCATCCACCAGCGCGGTGGTTTCATCAAGGTCGCACTGGGAAAGAAGAACGATCACGTCCGCTTCTTTTTTGAGGGCCGGAATTAGTGCATCCAATGCTTCCTTCGGCGGAAGGATTTTAAGATTTTCCGAATATTTCGGATCGGCTATATTTTTCAGACCATCTGCGGGCATCACGCCCACGATGCCCACTTTTACATTCCCCAAATTCGTGAGCACATATGGTTTCCAGAGTGGCTCTTGCCCGTCCTTTAAGACCAGATTTGAAGAGAGCAGCGGGAAACGCATCCCCGTGGTGACTTCCCCGAGAAAATCCGCGCCGGCGTAAAGCTCGCTGCCGCCCAGGTTCATGGCCGTATACCCCATCTGGTCCATTCCCCTGACCATGTATCTTGCGGTCAGCCGAAAATCCTTATCAACTACCGAAAACGCCCCACCGGATTCCAGAAGAAGCAGCGGACCGTTTTCGTTCCGAATCTTTTCCACCATATGCGCGTGCCGGGCAAGACCGCCCGCTGTTTTGCCGCCTCACTGGGGAATGGGATTGATTTTGCCTTCGATATTTCCCGTGTAAAGAAGCGTCAGCGGACGGGCGTCTTCCGCCAGGCCGCTTAACGGTGAAAACAACATAGCGGCTGTAATACAAATTGTAAAAATAATTAATTTTTTCAAGTTATTACTCCTTACCCTCACACTTGTCATCGTTAATGCCACACATACCACATTGTGGCAAATTGAACTTCACAATTACGAAATTATCCGATTCTGTCAATACATAATTTGCGACCCAATCATTTACAAAATGGAAAAGAGTGGATTCGTCCGTCAGTCTTTTAAAAGATGAAATACTGGAAGAAGGCATCTTTTCAGCAAGGGATAGAACCCTAATCAAGGCGTTTGGTATTTGTTTTTTAATCCTTCCAGTGTTTCAATATAGCTTTTCTTAAATGCCAGCCCCTGCTGGGAGCGGACATCATTGAGGGCGATATCGAGATGGGGCCGGATATCGATGCCGTGGGTATTTAAGCCCTGATCATTGGCCATATCCAGGATCTGTAAACTGTAAAAAACGGCCAGGATGCGGATTTTCGAGTTACGCCGCGCGAGATAACTTTTGCCGCCCAGGGTTTCCAGGAAATAGGCCGCATAATCATAGAGCACCGCTTTGTCCGGTGCAGGGGGCAGATCGTCAGCAGGCGCATCCCCGTTGACCCATGTCATGGCATCGGCCAGCACCGGCTCGAAAACATCGGCCTCTTCCCGCAAAATGGCGGCGATCATCCGCACAGGCTCTTTTCCCAAAACCCGGTAAAAATGAGCCAGGTTGCGCAGCAGAATCTCCAGATCTTGTTTCTCGTTTGCGATAAACGGCGGATTTTCGGCCAGCCTGTCTATGGCATCTTCAAGCAGCACCCGGGTGCTGGTTTCCTCAAGATACGGCTGAAGATAATCCCGGCCGTCCAGATAAGTCAAAAAAGAAGAAAACCGACGGGCCGCGTCCCGATGCCGAGTTTCGGGATCATCGGCCGGCGGCAGGGCAACGGATTCACCCAGTGCCTCGGCCAGCCGTTGCTCGGAAACCGTATCTTCCTGGAGCAACGCAACTTCATCCTGCTTTTCCTCGAGTTTTTCATGCAATAGTTGAACCTGATATTCATGTTCCCTGCGTTCCCGCTCCACCGCCACGCTCATCTGGTCGGCATGCCACTGCTGGACGCGCATTACTCCCACATAAGAAATAACGGCCAAGCCGATCAAAGCAACGACAATGGCGACTAAACGTCTCATATCATTCTCCTTTACTGATCCACTTTTCCCGCAAACGTTCGGACAGCGCCTTCACCATGGCAAATCCTTTTTCCACGGTTTTTTCAATATCCAGGTTAACCAGACAGCAGGTGGCGGGCGAAATCAGGCTCTGGGCCAGAAGCTGCCGGCGGTCGATGCCGCTGTCGGTGAGCCGCTTCCAGACGTCTTCGATAAGGGTCATCAGGGAAGCGATATTTTCCTTTTCATGAGGCTCGGCATTGGTGGGCACGATCCCCCAGCACAGGATGCCGCCCCGGTCCAGAAACCGCCGGATGGATTTCAGATAAGCGGGAAAAACATCGACATTGGTGTAGATATCCATGGACAAAATATCGAGATCCAGGTTCAGCAGAAAATCCCAGTCCGGATTGCCGCATAAGTGAACCCCCCGGGGCCGTTCGATCATGGCGAAAAAGGATTCCATATCCGCGCGCGCCTTGGCGTCGCCGTAACCGGACATGGCGGAAAACAGAAATTGCAGGCCGGGTTCGTCGATATACATGAAGGCATTGGAATTTATTTTTTTCAGCCGCTCCAACTGGACATTGACCCGCCGGGCCATGAACTCGAACATGAACGGCCGCACCGTGTCGTCAAACAGGATGGGCCGCTCATCCTGGTCGAGCACATTGAATCCGAAACTGACGGGACCTTCCAACTGCCCCCGGATGGCGGGCCGATCTGAAAGATCGAGCTCAAGGAATCGGTGATACACCGCCGAAAAATCCGGGCTGATATCAAAAATCTCCGGCGAATCAAAACGGGCCAGCACATCTTCGAGTTCTTCCATGAATTTGTCCATGGAAAATCTTAAGGTCCGTTTTTCCATATTTAATACGATGCCCGGAAAGTGCTCGGCAGCCTGGACATACATGTCCTCGTGATAATTGAGCCGGGGAAGCTGGGGCCAGAAGGGGATATCCATGGTCAGGGCCACATCCAGGGCCCGTTTGACATCCGTGTGCGGCATCACGGCCATGGCCGTGGTCAACAGATTTCCAGGGATCGGCACAATGCCTCCTTATGCATGGAAAAAGGGCTGACATCCAATACAATAACGGCCCTATCCTGCTACATCCGGACGTATTTGTCAAACAGCCGTTCCATGGAGTAACGCATGATGCGAAAGATTACTGATGTGGCCTTGTCTCAGCCCACGTCATCAAAAAACAATTCCTTCGACCCCCCCCGGTCGGTATCATATAAATCAATGACCGATTCGGCAATTTTGGCCGCGGTGGGAGCCATGGGAAACAGCCCATCGGTGCGCAATGCCGACACCAGAGCGCCCTTGCCGTCGGAAATGGCTTTGGCGATGGCGGCGCCGTCATATTTTTCCTCAAATACAAAAAAATAATCATCGGGCCGCAGGACGGGGGTTTTAATGTTTTGCAGGTTTTTATCAATGACGGCATATTCCCTGATGGTGAGGATGTTTCCGGCGGCACTGCGGATAATCTGGTATTTCCGGCGCATGGGTTTTCTCCTGTTGATCCGGTTTACGGATTGAACCGGGAATCGGTCCCTTTGCCCTTTTGCTCAGACGGCGGCGGCGTGCTGCTTTCGGGATAACCCGGACCGGCCATATAAAACCGGTTTAACGGCAAACCCGGGTTATACAATCCTGTTGGCGGATGATTCGGCCTTGAGGGAGATAGGTGCGTGGGAATCTGAAATTGATCCGTTCCCGATTTCCCGTACGGGGGCAGGCTGAACGATCATATTTCTATTGAGTATAGCGGAACTTTAAAAAAAGTCAATAGATTATAATCAGACTGTATTAAGCGGAAAAACCGACCGGGGTTGCGGCATATAAATTGCCCGTTTGGTTGAGTACCATCCAGGCCCCCAATCAGCGGGACAAAAAAGACCGGATTTCGGTCATTGGATCACGTCTTTTTTTTTAACGGACGCCGCTTCCCTGTTTGCGCGCGCCTTGATCCGGTCATTATACCAGACGGCAACCGCCGGGGCCCGGCCGAACAGGTAAACGCCGATAAAGGCCGTGATCACAATATAAATACCGCTGAAGATCCGCAACTGCGGGATGGCCAGACTGGCGATGATGGCGGAAAACTCGCCCCGCTGCACCATGGAAAACCCGGCCCGGCACGAGACCTTGGGACTCAGCCCGAACAGGCGGCTTCCCGCATAGGCCGACACGATTTTCCCGACAACGGCCCATGCAACCAGCGCCGTCATCATTGGGATAAAGGGCACGCCCTCGCCGAAACTCATGGTGGTGCCGAACCAGAAGAAAAAAAACGGCAGAGTCAGGTCCCGGATCGGCAGGATCAGATGTTCCAGCTCCGAAGACCTTCCGGTTTCCGACAGCATGACCCCGGCCAGAAACGCTCCCAGAATCTCCGACAGCCCCAGGGAAATGGCAATGCCCGCATACGCCAGGGCGACGCCCACGGTCAGGAGGGGCATGAAATCCTGCTGGATGTATCTGGAAACAAACTGGTTGAGCCGCTTGAATCCATAATGACCCATGAGAATGGCGCCGGCCACCAGCAGGATAATTTTAACCATAAGCAGGCCCATAAATGCGGGGGAAATCGCTTCCCCGTCGCTTACGCCGGCAATAAACGACACCAGGACCGGGGCCACCAGGTCTTCAAAAATCAGCAGGGCCAGGATAAATTCGGCCTCGGGATTGGCCAGACGTTTGTTTTCTTCCAGCATCTTGGCGGAGATGGACGAACTGGTGGCATAGGCCACGGACCCGATAATAAACGATGGGATAAGCCCCAGGCCGAACATCCACGCTATGGCCATGGCCCCGCCGAGATTAAACAGCACGTCTAACAGCCCGGCCGGCCAGATTTTCCGGGAAATATCGACCATCCGGGCCAGGGGAAATTCCAGGCCCAGGATGAAAAACAGCAAAACGATGCCGATTTCGGCCACCGTGTGGATGGCCTCGATATCATGGAAAAACGTCGATACGGCCGTCCCCAGGACGATATAAACAAGGACCGACGGCAGCCTGAATTTCCGGGAAGTGAAGCTGACCAGAAAAAAGGCGCACAGAATCAACCCGGCGAACAACAGAAATGGAAGATTTAAAGTTTGCACATGCTGTCCAGGCTTTTGGTCTGGTCCCGGTTGCCGATGGCCATGAGCACGTCCCCGGGAAGGATCACCTCGTTGATGTCGGGACTGCCGATCATTGTGTTGCCCCGCTGGATCCCGATGATGGTTGAACCGGTCCGTGAACGGATCTGGCTGTCGATGATCTTCTTATTGGCGATGCAACTGTCGGGCTCCACCCGGATCCATTCCAGGCGGATGTTTTTCAAGAAGAACTCCACCCGCTCATCGGTGACCGGCTGGTAATCCACCCCCAGCAGGATGGTGCCGAGCTGCCGGGACTCCTCGTCGGTCAGGGTGATGGTAAAATCCGGATCATCCTCGTCATCCGGGCTGAAATGATAAATCTCCCGGTTGCCGTTGTGATGCAGGATGACGGTGACCTGGTCCTCGTTGGCGGTTTTAAAGGTATAGCGCTTGCCGATGCCCGGCAGGTCGCTGGTCTTGATCTGCATGTGTGATCTCCTGGGTGTGTTCTATTTATCGCCTTCCGCGCTCTCATCCTTGCGCTTGTGCTGGCGGGCCAGGATAGCGACGGTTTCGCTGATCTCCTCCGGGGTCACGCTTTGGCGCAGGGCCTCCATCTGCTCCATGACCTGCTTGAAGCGGATGCCTTCGGCCGCGCTGATCCATTCCAACTGGAGCCGCTCCGGCCGGATGCCCCATTTGGCCATGCGCTTGCGGATTTTCTCCACCCGTTTTTCCGTCCACTTGTTGGCGTCGATGTAATGGCAGTCCCCGATATGGCACCCGCTCACCAGGACCACGGGCGCTCCCTGTTCAAAGCCGCGCCAGATGAATTTCTCATCCACCCGGCCCGAGCACATGGTGCGGATCATGCGCACGTTGGGCGGATACTGGAGCCGCGACACGCCGGCGTAATCGGCTCCCGCATAGGAGCACCAGTTGCAGGCAAAGGCCAGGATCTTGGTTTCCGCTTTGGTTTCCAGCAATGCGTCCACCTGGCCGATGATCTGCTCGTCGGTGTAATGGTTCATGATAATGGCCCCGAAGGCGCACTCGGCCGCGCATGTGCCGCAGCCGGCGCAGGCCGCGGTATTGACCACGGCCGGGGTCTTGGCACGGACATCCACCACAATGGCGTTATACGGGCAGACTTCGGCGCACTTGCCGCAGGATTTGCAGAACCGGGGGATCACTTCGGAGGTGATGGGCTCGGTGGCGATCTCGCCTTTGTGCATCAGCCGGATGGCCCGGGCCGCCGCGGCCGACGCCTGGGTGACCGATTCCTTGATGTCTTTGGGACTTTCCGCGCACCCGGCGTAAAATACGCCCCGGGTGGCGGCATCCACGGGCTGAAGCTTGGGATGGGCTTCCAGGAAAAACCCGTCGGGCGTCATCTGGAGTCCCAGCATTTCCTGAAGCCGCCGGGCCCCGTCGGCCGGCTCCAGGCCCAGGGCCAGGACCAGCATATCCAAATCATGGGTTTCCAATCCGCCGGTGACCGTGTTTTCCACCGACACCCGCAGGCTCTTGTCGGGAAGCTGCGTGACATTGCCGGGCAGACCCCGGAGATAATTGACCCCCAGCCGCCGGCTCCGTTTGAACAGGTCCTCGAATCCCTTTCCAAAGGCCCGGATGTCGATGTAGAATACCTTGATGTCGATATCCGGATAATGTTCTTTCAACACCAGGGTGCTCTTGATGGTGTTCATGCAGCAGACATTGGAGCAGTAATCGCTCCCCCGGCGGCTGCTCCGGGAGCCCACGCACTGAATGAAACCGATGGATTTCGGGTGATTGCGGTCCGTTGGCCGGATCAGTTCCCCGCTGGTGGGGCCGCCGGCATTGACCATGCGCTCAAATTCCAGGCTGGTGAGCACGTTTTCAAACCGGGTATAACCGTATTCGTCCAGCTCCCGGGGGTTGTAAGGCTTCAATCCCGTGGCCACGATGATGGAGCCCACCTTTTCGGTGATTTCCGCGTCCGACATGTGGAAATCGATGCTCTTTTTCTCGCAGGCATCCAGGCATTTGGCGCATACGGTCAGGTTGTGGCCCAGGCATTCATCCAGGTTGATGACATAGGCCGAGGGCACGGCCTGGGGAAACGGCGAAAAAATGGCCTTGCGGGAGGAAAGCCCCATGTTGAACTCATCGGGCCGCACCACCGGGCAGACCGCCACGCAGTCCCCGCAGGCGGTGCAGGATTTTTCGTCGATATAGCGGGCTTTTTTAAGGATTTTGACCTCAAAATTGCCCACGTAGCCGGAAACGTCCGTGACTTCGCTTAAGGTCAGCAGCTTTATTTTGGGATGTCGACCGACATCCGTCATCTTCGGACCGAGAATTCAGATGGAACAGTCCATGGTGGGAAAGGTCTTGTCCAACTGGGCCATGACCCCGCCGATGGACGGATTCTTCTCCACCATGACCACCTCGTACCCGTTGTCGGCCAAATCCAGGGCCGCCTGAATCCCGGCCACCCCGCCGCCGATGACCAACGTGCGCCTGGTCAGAGGAAGGATATCCTCATACAGGGGCTCGAGTTTGCGGACCCGGGCCACGCCCATCCGAATCAGGTCCAGAGCCTTTTCGGTGGCATCTTCGGGCGCGCGCATGTGAACCCAACTGCACTGTTCCCGCAGATTGGCCATCTCCAGCATATAGGGGTTCAGACCGGCGGCCTGCATCATCTGCCGAAATGTCGGCTCGTGCAGCCGCGGCGAACATGCCCCGATCACGACGCGATCCAGACCGTTGGCCAGGATGTCTTCCCGGATTTCCTGCTGGCCGGGCTCGGAACAGGCATACAGAATGCTCCGGGACACCACCACGTCCGGACTGCCGGCCAGTTTTTCGGCCACGGCCTCGCAATCCACGGTCCGCGCGATGTTGAGCCCGCAATGGCAGACATACACGCCGATCCGGCTCCCCGCCGCTTCCGGCGATGTTTCCATCAGTTTTGCTTCCATATTGTTGCCTCATTTAGATATGGACGGCTTATTATAAAACAGCAGAGTCTTAACAAGTTGATTTTGAGCGAAATCGCGGATTTCGGGGGAAAAAGCGATTTTTGCGGATGCGTCAAGAATGGCAAACTGTTTGAGGAGCCTGCGACGAGTTTTTGCCATTCAGCATCCGGAAAAATCGCGCCCCGAAAGACGTTTGAGCGCAAAATCAACTTGTTAAGACGCCATCACTTCCAATAAATGGTCCGCGCAATCACGCTGGCGAGATCGAGCATCTCCATTTCGATCTCCTCCTTTAAAAACATATCCTCCATGGCGCATTTGAGATGAATCTGGCATTTGGGGCAGGCCGTGACCAGCAGATCCGCGCCGGTTTCCTTTGCCTGGCGAAGCCGCCGCACCTGGAGATTCTTGGAATAGGCGTCGCACATGCTCCACCCGCTGTTGCCGCAGCAGATGCTGCCGGCGCCCCTTTCGTCCATCTCGAAAAACCCGTCGGTCTTGAGCCGGGCGATGAGATTTCGGGGCAGATCCGCCATGTGTTCATGCCGGCTCAGACGGCAGGGATCCTGAAAGCTGATGCGGCGGTTGAGCTTTTTAAACCCCACGGCCCCCTTGCCGATCTCCCGCTCCAGCAGATCATACATGTGGGTGACCTTAAAAGGCAGCTTGACGCCGTTGGCCGGATAATCATGATGCAGGGTGCGAAAACATTCCGGACATGTCGTCACCACTTCTTCGGCGCCCGTTGCCGCGATGGCGTCCACGTTAAGCTTGGCCAGGGCCAGGAAATTCTCCCGGTCGCCCGTCCAGAGCAGATCATGGCCGCAGCACCGCTCGCCGGACAGCAGGACCGGCTTGATGTCGAAAAAATTGAGCAGCCGCAGACTGTCTTCCAATATCATATTGGTCCGGGCGCGGACGTAACTCTTGAAAAACACGTCAAAATACGGCGCGCACCCCCCGAAAAACAAAATGGGCCCGGCCGTCTCCGTCTGGATATCTTCCGGCAGCCAGTCCCAGTGCTTCACGGGAATATCAGCATGGGTCATGGCCCGCATCAGGGACTGGAACACCCCGCTGTGAGCCTTGTGGCCATCCTCGCCGCCTTCCAGCAGCACGTGGCGGATCTCCTGGATAAACGACGGGAAATCCACGGCCGACGGGCACCGCTGATAGCAGATGCCGCAGGTGAGACAGGACCAGATATCCTGCTGCACCGCCTCGGCGGCGATCTCTCCGGCGATCAGGGACCGGACAATGGCCCGGGGGGAATAATTTTTCCCGGACAGGGCCAACGGGCAGGCCGACGTGCATTTGCCGCAATCCTGGCACGCGTGGGCGTCGTATCTGGCGATGATGGCGTCCACCGCGGCCCGGTCGATGGGCGCCCTCTCCTTCCGGCGGCCGGGGAGAATGGGCGTGGGGCCGAGTTCCCGGATCCGGGCGGTAAAATCTACCATCAGGGCCAGCAGCGCGTCGGCGGCATCGGGCAGAAAGGTTTCATGCCGGATGCGCTCCCCGCCGATGCCGATAATTTCGAGCAGATGGCGGGCGTCTTCGGTGTGATCCCGGGCGATGCGGGCTCCGCCGCCGTAACGGCAGGTCCCCGGGTTGCAGCCCACCAGCAGGACCCCGTCAGCCCCGACTTCAAAGGGCTTGAACAGCAGCGACTTGCTGATGCGCCCGGTGCACGGAATCCGGACCATCTTGATTTCCGGCGGTATGGGGATGCGCCGGTCCTGGAGGGTCTGAAACGCCGCGTGCGGCCCCCAACTGCATAAATACAAAATGATATTAATCGGTTTCATTTATTCCCCGAACAACCATGTCTGGTATCTTGCCGTTGAACGCCGCGTTGTTCGCTTCAGAGTCTTTCGGGGGCTTCCCCCCCGAAATCCACAATTCAGCTCACAAGCGGCCTTCAACCGCCAAAATAATGGCAGCTTTACACTGTTAAACTTCGCCGTTTAGTCTTGACCTCTATTCTTGTCGTTAGGGCCTGAACAATTTGATTTTGAAAGAAATCGCGGATTTCGGGGGAAAAAGCGATTTTCGCGGATGCGTCAAAAATGGCAAACTGTTTGAGGAGCCTGCGACGAGTTTTTGCCATTCAGCATCCGAGAAAATCGCGCCCCGAAAGACGCTTGAGCGAAAAATCAACTTATTCAGACCCGATCATTAATGTTGTTGTTATTCCGGCAGCGGCGCATCCATCAGTTCGGCGATGGTCTGCTCCAGAAACGCCAGGTCCCGGTACGGGCTTTCGGCCGCGTTGGAGGGGCATACGGAAATGCAGTTGCCGCACCCCTTGCACAGGGCCTCGTCGATCACCGCGTGCCAGCCGCCCAGGCTGTTTTTCGTCATGTCGATGGCTTCAAAGGGGCATACCCCGATGCACCGGCCGCAGCCGCGGCAGATGTCTTCCCGGACCACCACCATGTATCCCTTATTCTGCCGCGGCCCCCGAGGCATGACGGCGGCGGCCAGCAAGGCCGCAGCCGCGCCCTTGCGTCGGGCCGACACCCGGATGCCCGGCGGCTCAGCAAGGAAAAGGCCCGATATGGCGGTCATGCCCGGATACTTGAAGGGAATGCCGTCCACGTCGGCTTCCTGAAGGGATGGATCCACCCGGTGGCCCGGCAGTTCTTCCTGCCGGATATAATCAATGCTTTTGCGCCCTTTTTCCGACAAAATCACCGCGCCCGCCTGAAGGGTCCGCTGGTTGTCGCCTTCGACGGCTGTTACCTGGAAATTGCCCAAAGTCCCGCTGATGGCCCTGACCGCGGCATTTTTGAAATAATGGATATTGGGGTGCAGAACCTCTTGCCCGCATGATTCACCCCCTACCCCGAACAGAAATACTTCCAGGCCGAAATCCGCCAGAGTGGCCGCGGCCTCCAGGGAGGCTTCGGAGCATCCGATCACCGCGGTGGTGAAATTGTAATTGCGGGCCGGCGAGGGAAACGGCTTGAGGTTCCGGGACCGGCTAACGGAGCGGTTCATCATGCCGGTAAACCGCTTGAAAGCCAGATCCGGGTCCCGCTCCAGAAAACTCAGCACTTCCCCCCGCATATTGTAGGGCTGCACCATGGACCGGCTGATGCCGGTGCCGTTAAACAGCCCGTCCTTGAGGCGGCTGCGGGAATACGTGCAGGAACTGCATACGAAATTGAGCGGGCAGCACACGCATGAGGCCAGCACCAGCCGGGTGATCTCCTTTTCCCGCACGGCCCGCAGGATGGCCGCGATCCCCTCCGGGGTGCACGCCGAATCCACCACATCGGAAAAAACGATATCGGATTCCCGCGTCAAACCGCCCACAAAATCGGTCATGGCATCGGTCCAGCCGAAGGAATCATTGCACCGACAGGCAATCACGCCGATGCGGATCTCCGGGGAAAGACCCGGGTCCGGCGGGGAAAACGAGGTGCCGTGTCCTTTCTGGCGTTGATGCATTCCTTTCAACAAGGTCATGGCCTGGGCCGCGGCGGCATATCCACGCAGCATCATGGCATATACGTCCACCTGGGCCGTGGCCGGCCCATAGGCCCGGATCACGTCTTCACCCCGGATGGCCGGGGCCATGTCCGGATCGGCGATGATCACCACGCCCGCGTGCTCGATGATGTCGGTTTCGGCTTCGCCATGGTCTATGGCGTGGATGGCGCCGCATTCGGTGATGCATTGCCGGCATTCGGAACAGATGCCGCATTGAAGGCATCGGCCGGCCTCAAACAGGGCCTGCTGGGGATCAAACCCCAGGGCCACTTCATCAAACGTGTTGCACCGCACCGCCGGCTGCATTTCCGGAACCACGGGCCGGGCCAGCGACGGAATATCGTCGGGAATGGGATCAAAATCACGCTCGGCCGGACGCGCGGACCGATCCGCCGTCATGACATCCGCGTCTTGTTTATTGCCGGCCAGAAACCGGTGAACGGACCGGGCGATGTTGCGGCCCCCGGCCATGGCGTGCACCACGGCTTTGGGACCGGTCACCGCGTCGCCGGCGGCAAACACATTTTTCATGGCCGTGCGTCCCATTGCGTCCGCGCAGATCAGGCCCGCCTCGTTTCGCTCAAATCCGCAGGCATCCGATGCGTGCAGGTCCCCGGTCTGGCCGATGGCCACAAAAGCCAGGTCGAATGCCATCTCAAAAGGTTTTGCATCCTTGACCGTCACGGGCCAGGCAATGCCGTCGGCCCCGGGTTTGCCGGGTTTGGTGGTGCGGCAGACCAGCCGGTTCATGCGGCCGTTTTCCCCCAGAAATTCCACCACCCGGGTTTTATCGATGATCTTGACGCCTTCTTCTTCGGCGCCTTTGATTTCATGAGGATCGGCCGGGATCATGTCCATGGGAAACCAGGACAGCAGGGTCACGGAAGCGCCGATGCGCTTTAACGTCCGGGCCAGATCAAAGGCCGCGTTGCCGTCGCCGATCACGGCGGCATGCTTGCCCTTCACGCTGTCGGCCCGGCCCCGGTAATAGCGCGTCAGAAAGGAGATGCACCCTTCCACGCCGTCTAACTCTTCTCCGGGCATTCCCAACGGCCGGTCGTGCCAGGTGCCGCCGGCCAATATCACGGCGGCAAAATCTTTTGCCAGTTCCGGCAAATCGGTTTCAAAATCCACGCCCCGGCCCGTGACAAAGGTCACGCCCATGCGTCGGATCGCGTCAATCTCTTCGTCTAAAATATCTCTGGGCAGGCGATGGGGCCCGATGCCGTAGC